>RFHZ01000504.1 GCA_003696125.1 Nitrospinota bacterium | reverse complement strand
TCGAAGTCCCTACCCGCTTTTTTTTTTTTTTTTAACAGGATACAGGCGAAAAGAGAAAGGGAATTTTATTCCTCTCCGCGTGTCTGCATGCTCAGCAGCCTCGGCGGTAAAGAACTTCTGGAGTGGTAAGCTCTGCAGGAAGTTGCATTCGGGGAGCGCTTCGGTATATAATGCGGCAGAGATCTGGCTTGGTGTATACGCATGAATAACCCTTTTCACCATGAGGAGAGTCATACCTATGGGACAAACAGCGACGATTCCGGTTCTGTCTTCCGAAGAGGCTCTGGCCCGCCTGAAAGCAGCGGTTCATCCCAAAGCCCAAACCTACTATGCCATGTACTCCAGCATCCTGGGGGGGATTGTCACCGATCCGGCCTTGATGGTTCTCCCCATGGATGACCACATGGTGCACCGGGGACATGCGGTCTTTGATACGGCGGCCGTGGTGAACGGCATGGTCTACCAGCTCGATCAGCATCTGGACCGTTTCATCCGGTCGGCAGAGATGGCCAAAATCCCTCTCCCCTTCTCACGCGAGCAGATGCGCGAGATCATTCTGGAGACCATCGCGGCCAGCAAACAGCGGAAAGCCTCGGTCCGCTACTGGCTCTCCGCCGGTCCGGGCGGCTTTGGTCTCTCTTCGTCCGAGTGCGTGGGGAGTAGCTTCTATGTGATGATCTTTGCCGGACTCCAGTACCCTGACTCCTACTACACAGAGGGCTTGCGGGTCATCACCAGTACCGTGCCTATCAAGCCCCCCTTCTTTGCCCGGGTGAAATCGACCAACTATCTCCCCAACGTGCTGGTGGTCCTGGAAGCAAAAGAGAAGGGGGTCGACAGCGGGATCTTCATCGATGAACGGGGGATGGTAGGGGAAGGTCCCAACATGAACGTCGCCTTTGTGACCAAAGACCAGGTGCTTCGTCATCCCAAATTCGATCGTATCCTCTCCGGCATCACGGCCCAGCGGATGCTGGTGCTGGCCAGGAGACTGGTGGAGCAGGGACTCCTCAAAGATGTGGTCGTTGATGATATTTCGGTAGAAGAGGGAAAAGCGGCGGCGGAAATGCTCTTTTTTGGCAGCTCGATCAAGGTCGCGCCCATTGTCGAGTGGGACGGCCAGCCGATCGGGAATGGCAAGCCGGGCCCGGTTGCCAAAGCGCTCTATGAGTTGTGGCTGGAAGACCAGCAGAAAGGCGAAGGGCAACTGATCCCGGTACCGTATCGGGATTAAGGCCTCTTAGAGGGCCTTGCTTTGCCCGGTCTTGAGCCGGATACGGGAGTAGAGCTGGGTCAGCATCCCCATGATCCCCTCCCGGTAGACCCGCATGATCAGGATGACCAGGAGGGCAAAGAGGACCATGCGGATCTCCCCGTACTGGCGGAGGAGCTCGGAGAGGATCTCGATAAAGACGGCACCGATAATCGGTCCCAGGAAGCTCCGCAGGCCACCGATGATGACCATGATGATGATGAGGGCCATCTCGTTGAAGCGGATGGAGACCGGGCTGAGCAGCCCGATATAGTGGGCGTAGAATCCCCCGGCAATCCCGGCAAAGAGGCTGCTGACGGCAAAGACAAACCGTTTCCACTTTACCGTATCCACTCCCATGACCACCGCCGCCTCTTCATCATCCCTGATCGCCCGCATGTAGTACCCGATGCGGGAGGTCACGATCTGGTACATGAGGTAGAGGGAAAACAGGGTCAAAAAGAGGAAGAGGTAGAAGTAAGGGGTGGCGTGGGGGGTTCCGAAGAGAAGGGGAGTGCTGAGCCCCAGGTCTCCCCGCGTGATCTGGTACTCCATGGCAATCAGGATACGGAAGGTTTCGGCAAAGGCCCAGGTGGCCAGGGCCAGGTAGATCGCGCGCATGCGCAGGCAAAGCGTGCCGAGAAAGTATCCGACAGCCATGGCCAGGATCCCACCGGTGGCGATACCGGCCAGGAGCGGGACCTGGAAGTAACGGGCCAGGAGGGCCGAGGTATAGCCTCCCATCGCGGCAAAGGCGTGATGGGCCAGGGAGAACTGGCCGGTGTACCCGGCCAAAAGATTCCAGCTTGCAGCCAGGATGACGTAGTACAGGCTGACGACAAAGATATGCGTGTAGTACTCCCCTGCCCACAGGGGGAGGGGAGAAAGCAGCAGGTACACACCGAGCAGCAGGAGGAGGAGCTGTACCTTACCCAGACGCATCGTTTCTCTCCTCAGACACCGATCAGGGAATCGCGCACGATCTGCCGGAGGTTATCCGCAAACAGGGTGCGTTCCCCTTCCAGTTTGACCCGACCCATCTCGATCATGTAGAGATACCCGGAGATTTCGACCGCCTTGTTGATGTTCTGATCGACCAGCAGGATGGATAACCCGGCTGCCTGGCTCTGGAGGAGAAAATCGTACACCTGCCCGGCAATACGGGGAGCCAGACCGGCCGAGGGCTCATCCACCAGGAGGAGACGAGGCGCAGAGATCACCTCCTTGGCGATGGAGAGCATCTTGGCCTGTCCTCCACTCAGGAACACGGCACGGCGATGCCTGTGTTCTGCCAGGGCAGGAAACAGGCTATAGACCTGCTCCAGGGCGCTTCTGACCCGCTGTTTCTCGCCGCGGAAGGTCCAGGCACCGAGCAAGAGGTTCTCCTCCACCGTCATCTGCGGGAAGATGTTGATCCCCTGCGGCACGTAACTGATCCCCAGTCGTTTTATCTGGGCAGGAGAAAGGCCGGCAATCGGCGCTCCTTCAAAGCTGATCGCTCCCTGCCAGGGGGAGAGAAAGCCGAAGATGACCTTCAGGAGGGTCGATTTTCCGGCTCCGTTGGGACCGATGATCCCGGTGATGGAGGCAGGGGTGACCTGCAAGGAAATCCCGTTTAAAATCTCTATCCCGGCATAATAACCGGCATGGATATCGTTGACGGTGAGAATGGCCATCTTCAACTCCCCAGATAGGCTTCGATCACGAGCGGGTCGTTGGCTACCTCTTCGATTCCCCCTTCCGCGATTATTGCTCCTTCGTGCATCACAGAGATCTTCTGGCAGAGGCGCCGGATGGTCGGCATCTCATGGCTGACCACCAGGAAGGTGACTCCCTGCTCTCGATTCATGGTCAGGATCGATTCCATGATCACCTCTTTGATCACCGGGTTGACACCGGCAAAGGGTTCATCCATGAGATAGAGTTTGAGCGGCTCGATCATAAAGCCGCGGGCGATCTGGAGGAGCATGGCCTGGCCACCGGAGAGGTCGGCCGCCTGGGCCCGGGCCAGGTGATCGAGCTTCACGAAGCGCAAAAGATTCCAGGCCTTCTCTTCCACCTCTTCTATGCTTGTCTTGTGGGCCTGCTGGCTATCGGCAAGGGCGGGCACCATCATATTCTCCAGGACGGTCATATGGCGAAACAGCTTGGGAATCTGGAAGGTACGGATCATGCCGCGGGCGGTACGGAGGTTGGGACGGAGGCGATCGATCCGCTCTCCTCCAAAGAAGATCATCCCCTCTGTGGGATCGTAAAGGCCGGAGAGGAGATTGACCAGGGTGGTCTTGCCCGATCCATTGGGTCCGATCACCCCCCGGATCTCCCCTGGCTCGAGCCGCAGGGAGACCCTGTGGACCGCGGTCAAGCCCCCAAAACGTTTGCTGAGGTTTTGCGTCTCCAAGAGTGCCTGTGTACCCATAGACCGATGCTCTGGAAATACGGGGATCATTCCTGCTCTTTCCGGATTGCTATGTTACCCATCCCTCTCCCGTATTGTCAAGTCGAAACGGTTGAGTAACGAGTGATGAGTAACGAGTGATGAGTAATGAGTGATGAGTAATGAGGACTGAGGACTGAGTGAGGAGTAATGAGTGAGGAGTAATGAGGGGTGAGTAAGGGGGAAGCGGGGAGAGGGAGTCCCTGGGAGAAAATTTATGAAGAGTACGTAAAGTGCGAGAGGCTTTTTGCCGATACAGAAACAAAAGTCTCTACATCCCTGATGAGCCCGGCAGTCTATTTCTCGTGTGCATCGAAACGAAAACCGGTTCACTGGACAGGTCAGAGAGGATTGTTCCATGAAACTCTTTACCAAGTCAACCCCGGTAGTGACGCAGGATAAACCCTGTCCTGCTGTTCTGCAGGGACTCGATGAAGAAGAGCTCTCTGCCCTCTATAGTGCCGGACAGATCCAAAAGCTCTCTCCTCATCAGAGCCTTCCCCTGCACCAGGAGACAACGCACACCTTCTTTCTCCTCCTGAGAGGAACGATGCAGGTCTCCCTCTCTCTGCGAGGGTCTCCCCAGTCCATCGAATTACGAGAAGGGGATGTCTGGGAATTTTTGCCCCTTTCCTCTCCTGATATTGACGCCTGTACGCTTAGTGCCCAGGAGGAATCGATGCTGCTGGGGATCGATCACCACCTCATCGATTCCCTCTCCTCCCGGGTCCGGTCGATCCTGTACGCCAAAGCCAGAACCTCTCTGTACAGGCTCCTGCAAAAGACCCTGTCCGAGCAGGTCCATCTCCTGGACAGAGAGGAAAAGCTGCTCTCCTATATTGCAACCGTTCGATCCCGGTCGAGTGACATCAGCCGATCCGATCTCGTGCAGAGTATCATCCGGAAAATCCCCAGGCTTCCCACCTTTGCCTACGACCTGGCCATGAAGCTACAAGAGGAGGCGGTCGATACACGGGAAGTGGTCATGGCCATCCAGAACGATCCCCCGCTGGCCAGCCTGGTTTTAAAGACGGTCAATTCTGCCTACTATGGACTGCGGGAAAAAGTGGCCGATGTATATCGTGCCGTCCTCTTGTTGGGATTTAACAACATCTATCAACTGATCCTGAGCCATGCCCTGGGAAGTGTGATGCCTCGCGATCCAGAAGCGTATAAGATCCTCAACCACTCCCTGCTGGTCTCCTCCATCGCATACGAAATCGCCCGGCTGAGCAAGGCAGCTCCCCCATCGATGATCACCACCATAGGCCTGTTACACGATATCGGGAAGATCGTGCTTCTCCTCCTACAGCGGAAATACTCCAATATCCGGGATCTGTTTGCCGTACTCGACGATGCGCAAATCGGAGCCCACCTGCTGCAGGCCTGGGGACTCCCGGAGAACATCTACCTGGTTATTGCCCGGCATTACGAACCAGAGTTTACCCCTCCTGACCGGCTCGATTCAGAGTACAGGTCAGCCATCGCCATCCTCTATATCGCCCATGTCTGTCATGATATCCTCCTGCAACAGGACCCACCTTCGGAGATCTTTTTCTCCGAATACATGACCCTGCTGGGTCTCCCCCCTCACAAGAGCCGGTACTTCTGTGAAGAAACAATCGCTCCCATATTGCAGAAAAACCTGAAGCGTTTCCCGGAAAGTATCCGTACCCAGCTCAAAGCCATCCTGCGTCCCCCTCTCTCTGCCTGAATTTCCTCCTGGACGTGCCCCCTCTGTCCAGGCCCTCCTCATTTCCCCTGCCTCCGGTTTTGCTTGACACCCCGGAGAGGGCATGGTATATTGCCTGACTCATCATCAACGGTAAATGGGAAGGAAAGAGGAGCTCTCTCCTCAATGCTTAGAAAAAAAGGAGGATGGTTTATGCAGCGATGGTCTATCGGTGTGCTTACCCTGATCGCTTTCACCCTGTTGCTTTTCCCCCTGTCCGTTCAGGCCCAAAGTGATGAAGCGTTTATTATCTATCGCCAAAAACTGATGCGCGCCAACGGGGCTCACATGGGAGCGATTGCCGATATCCTGAAGAAGAAGCTCCCCTATACAGACCACATCGCCACCCATGCCCAGGGCATCCATCTCGTCAGCAAACTGATTGCCGATGCCTTTAAGAAGGAGATTACGGCAGGAAAAACCGATGCCAAGCCGGAGATCTGGCAGGACTGGGAGAAATTCACCGCAGCGGCAGACGCGATGGGGAAAGAGAGTGCCAGGCTGGCCGAAATAGCCCAATCGGGTGATATGCAGGCCATAGTGGCCCAGGTGAAAAAACTGGGTGGGACCTGTGGAGACTGCCACAAACCGTTCCGCAAGCCGAAAGAGGAAAGCTATAAACGACAGCAGTAGCGTTGAAGAGTGGAGAAGGGCAGCAGAGATTTCTGCCGCCTTTTGCTCATGATGCGTGGGAAGATGTGGTACCGGCTCTTTTTCCTCTTTGTCTTGCTCTGGTCTCCTGCCTGTCCGGCATTGGCTCAGGAGGCATCAGCGGTGCAACGAGGGGAATACCTCTTCCGGGCCAGTGGCGGGTGTGGCTGTCATACCGATCCGAAGAAGGGGGCGTTCCTGGCCGGGGGACGCCCCCTGAAAACCCCCTTTGGGGTTGTGTACAGCACCAACATCACCCCTGATCCGGTGACCGGTATCGGGCGCTGGAGCGATGCCGACTTTATCAGGGCGATGACCGAAGGGAAGGGACCGGACGGGAAGCACTACTTTCCCGTCTTCCCCTATACCTCCTTTACCCGCATGACCAGGCAGGATCTCCTCGATCTGAAAGCCTACCTCTTCTCTGTCCCCCCTATCAGGCAGGAGAACAGGGCTCCGGAGCTTATTCCCCCCTTGGGCTGGCGACCGGCACTGCGCGGATGGAAATGGCTCTACTTCCGTCCCGGTCCCTTTCAACCCGATCCCCGGCGCTCGGCAGAGTGGAACCGGGGAGCATACCTGGTAACGGCTTTGGGTCACTGTGGAGAGTGCCATACTCCACGTAACTTTTTGGGTGGACCTAAAGAAGAACTCTTCCTGGCCGGTTCGGTTGATGGTCCTGAGGGACAACTGGCTCCCAACATCACCCCGGATGAGGCCACCGGTATCGGTACCTGGAGCATCCCGGATATCGTCTGGTTCCTGCAGACCGGCTTCAAACCAGACGGGGATGATGCGCAGGGACTGATGGCAGAGATGATCGAGCAGGGGTACCGGCACCTCAGCGAAGCCGATCTCACCGCCATTGCTGTCTATCTCCGCTCCCTGCCCCCGATCAGGCATAAGGTGCTGGCCAAGTGATGAGTAACGAGTAATGAGTAACGAGTAATGAGTAATGAGGACTGAGGACTGAGTAAAATGAGTAATGAGTGATGAGGACTGAGGACTGAGATGACTAAAGTTTTCCTGTCCATGTGCCGAGAAGAGAGAGAAGGGAAGGATAAGGAGAGGAAGCCCTGTCTCTCTGGATGGAGGTGTATATGCCTACACATCGTTTCTCTCTCGGCTTCTTGGTTCTTGGTCTCGTTCTGGTAACCTTTTTCTTCACGCCGGAAGCCCAGGCCATCTGGGTTACCCAACTGGTGCGTTGTGCAGAGACGAGTTACACCGGTACCTGCGGAGGGGATTCCCTCTCCCAGGGGATGATCATGGTCAACGGATCGGGAAGGGTACGGGTCCTGGTCAAGGGAGCGCTCGCCGATCCCTTCACCCTCTATGAGGTGTACTGGGTACCGGTAGGAGCGAGTATTACCGATGCCATCTTTGTCGGGAACTTCGCTACTGACTGTAATGGCAATGCAGTCACCCTCTTACGGGAGATCTCTGCTCCCATCGATGTTATCAGCGGACCGATCGTCAGCATGCACACGGCGGTAGGCACTACCGACGCCGGCTTCTTTGCCGTATACAGTCGCGGTCCCTGGGGCGATGATGTCAGTGGAGACTGTAGACCGGATACCTTTAACACCACCACCTCTCCTACCGATACCGACCCCACCCATCCCCTGGCCAACCCTCCCGTCGATCTGACTGCCGACGGGGTTCAGTTCTTCTCTGGTTATAGTCATTAAACCAGGTTTTCTTCTCCTTTTCCTTCCCCACTACCCCTCCTCTTGACCTCATCTTCTCTCCCACCTCTGCCTTGACATCACCCCGGGCATGTGATAATAAAGGCCCTAAAAGCCAGGAGGTAAAGACCAGGCACAGAGGCACAGGCGTCTGGTAGGGGCGCAGCGCGCTGCGCCCCTCCTCAGTCCTCATCACTCATTACTCGTTACTCGTTACTCGTTACTTTCAGAGGAGC
>RFHZ01000503.1 GCA_003696125.1 Nitrospinota bacterium | reverse complement strand
GTAACGGTGAGGGTATGGAGTCCCGGATCAAGGGTCAGGTGTTTCTTTACCACGACCGTAGCCCCCCGTTGCGGTCCCCTCCCTTCAGGAGGGAGGATATCGCTGGCAACGGTTATCCCGTTGATCTTCCAGACCACTCTCCCGATCCCGCCTCCCTGGTCGATGAGAGCCACCTGGGCGATGATGTCGGGTTGCGAGAGGGTGATATCTGCCTCTGGGGCGACAAAATCGATCTCTGGTGGCAACCCGCTATGTAGAACCGTTGCTGCATCGATCAGCTCCCCTGCCGACTGCCAGGGATTCTTCTCTTCGCCGTGCAGTTTGGCCAGGAGCAGATCTGGCCGGTAGAAGCGATCGTACAGTTGTTCGACAGCAACGTACTTGGCCAGTTTGTCAAGCCCCTGGTTTATGCTGTACCCGATCAGCTTTGCCCCCTGGGGAGAGGCGGCAAAGTACCCTTCCGGGGTCCAGGCCACCCATTCCCCATCCGTTGCCGGAAAGAGGGAGAGGGTGGGCAGAATTTCTACGGTACCCGAGGAGGGAAGCCCGGTCAGCGACCAGAGTTTGAGGGTCTGATCCGAGGAACCGGACAGGGCCCAACGGCCGTCTGCGGAGACGGCTACCGCCTTGATCTCCCCGGTATGGCCCACCAGCCTGGCCCGTATCTCCCCCTTGGTTGTGTACAGGGTCAGGACCCCGTTAAACCCTCCGGAGAGTATGTATTGTCCATCCGGGGTCAGGGTATAGGCCGTATGCTGGTATCCGTTGGTGCGGTCCCGCTCGATCGTGCTCAGCCGCTTGCTCAGGAAGCCACCACGGCGTTGTACATGCAGGCGGTAGACCAGGCCATAGGGACCACCCCGTTCCGCAGAGAGGGTGATTTTCCCTGCCTTTTCCCGGGCGCGGATGGCACTTTCTTCCGGCAAACCACCCTCCAGGCGGGTCAGCCTGGTAAGGTCAAAGCGGTATTGGAGGGGACCGCGCCTGTTGCTTGAACCCCGCTGGAACGTCTGGCCCCAACTGAGGAAGCGACCATCCGGTGAAAACCCTACCGCCCAGATGGTCTGGCCCCGTCCTTCCAGGCGGGAGAGGATCTCACCGCTGCGGGTATGCCAGAGGAGAATGGCTTTGTTGTTCCCTCCCCCACTCGCTACCCATTCTCCACCCGGATGGAAGGCGGTGGCGATGACGACATTATCGTGCCCGGTAAAGACCTGCTGTTCTCTGCCTTCCGGGTAGGTGTAGAGGGTGATGCGCTGCGGGACATCGCGTCCACCCTGCCGACCGGCCAGCAGCAGGCGTCCGTCAGGAGAAAAGGCCAGGGCCGCGACCCGGTTGGGAGTGCGGGCAAACACACCGAGCGCTTTCCCGTCCCTGGCTCGCCACAGCCGAATGGTCTGATCCCAGCCTCCAGAGGCAAATACGGTGCCACCAGGATGGAAGGCCACCGTTTCCACCTGTTTCCCGTGTCCTTCCAGCCTGGCGATCAAGGTGACCTTGCCCTGGCCGATCTCCTTCGTATCCCAGAGACCTACCGTTTTGTCATAGG
>RFHZ01000051.1 GCA_003696125.1 Nitrospinota bacterium | reverse complement strand
TATAGATGAAGACCGCTACCTCACCTCACTGGTTCTGGCGGTAGTTCCTCCAGGCATCAAAATTGTTCTGCTGACTGGAGCGTTCGCACCCCTGCGGTGGGTTGGCAGCAAGGGCGGCAAACACGACATTGGTTGCCGTACCTGCCCTGACCCGTTTACACACCGGCAGGACCTGGTCAAGCAGGTTTTGCCGGAGCATGAGTTGGTCAGGGGCCCCGTTATCCCCATCGATCAGCTCGATGGCGGGAAAGGTTCCGGGTACCCTCTCCCCTGCCTGTAATACATCGATGCTGAGCAGATCTATGGCGATACGAAGGTTCTGGTTAAGGGCGGTGCGGGCCTGATCGTACTGGTAGACCCGATGGCTGGAAAGGGCGACAGAAAGGGCGATCCCCAGTACGGTGATGCCCACCGTGGCCGCGATCAGGAGTTCGACGATGGTCAGGCCGCTAGTGGAGTTGAGTATAGACCGTATCTGCTGTATACAATTTTTGCCCATGGAACTGCACCTCCACCCGGATATGCCGACTACCTGACTGACAGTAGGTGGCAATGAGGCAATATTTGGTGATCACAGTATACGTTTTGTCTCCGGCGATAACCTCCTGAGATGTGCTGCCGGAGAGGGGAAGGTTGGCCGGATTCTGTAATCGCAAGCCATCAAGGACCTGTCGGGCGGCTGCTACAGCACCGGTCCGTAATTCGTTGCGGTTGTTAAAGGCAAAATTGCTGAGGAATACGGGAGCAATACTGGCCATGGCGATGCTCAAGATGGCCAGGGCGATCAATACCTCAATCAGGGTAAATCCCTTCTCTTTCATGGCTGGATCCGTACCCCCCCTCCCAGGAAAACCTCAACCGTCCGGGTTTTGGCTTTGCTGTCGGTTAAAGTCACCGTAATATTCCCATCCGCAACTCCACGTGAGTTGAAGCAGACCGACCAATCGGTAGCGGTGAGACTCACCCCGGCCGGCAGGTCAAGGGTCAGGTCGGTATCTGTCGTCATGGTAAGAGCGCTGCAGCTACTCGCATACTTGGTAATCAACCGGGTTGCCGAGGCTGGTTCGACTTTATAGGCAGAGGTAGTAGCGATCGCCTTTGCCCTCGCCTGCTTGAAGAAGCCCATTATCTGCGAGGTACCGGTCTGGAGGGGACTGTTGAGCGGGCGCAGGTTGAGGGCGGCCATGCCGATGAGGACACCGAAGACAGCCAGGACGATGAGCAGTTCAAATAGGGTAAATCCACGACAGTTTGCCAGCACGTTCCCCTCTCCCCTCCTGCTATCTCTTCTCCTATCCCGGATATTCACGGGAAGAATTCACTTTCACTTTTCCAAAATCTTTATCGGTTATTTCTGCAAAAAACTTTAGCCTTTTTCAGGGGAATAGAGGGGAAGAGCCTCCTCTCCTCCCGGAGAGGAGGCAAGGGAAGGATCAGCGGAAGCGGAGGAAGGCTCCCACACCCTTGTGGGCGAGAAGAGAGGGATCGGAGATAAATTCGACCTCCCCGTCTTGGCGGAAGGTTTCCCAGACCATCTCCTCTTTGAGATCGACCGTTTTCAGTTCTCGACCACAAAGAGGGCAGCCTAGAGGGATCTGCTCGCCCAGAAGAGTGCAGCTGGGACATCGCCATCCCCATCGGGAGAAGTTTTGGCTCACCAGCAGTTGGGCTACCACCCGTTTATTGAGGGCCTCCAGGGTATCGAGGAGCCCAAGCACGGCTAGTCCATGGGCCTGGGCGGTTTCTGTCAGGCGAGTGACCGCCTCCCTTTCTCCCTGTGCTTTCTTCTGGTGGAGGATTTCTAAAGTCTTCTCCCGGACCAGCGTATCTGGGACGGTGATATCTAAGGCCGCCTTGGCAATGATCCGCTCCTGGATGCGCTCGGGAAGGAAGGAACGGAAGCTGGCCAGGATACGATCCTGGCCGTAGAGGATGACGTTGGCGTAGTTTCCCTGATCAAATCGCCTGATCACCTGCTCAGCCACCTCTTTATGATGTCGGTCCATGTGATCCTGGATATGCCGTTGAAAGCGCATCTGGGACCATCCTCCCTGTTTGTGTCGGCCAGGGACCTCGCTCTCAATATCTAGCTCAGAGAGGATTTCTCCCCATTCCATCTCGAAGATACGAGCAGATTCCGTATCCACCATGATCACCAGGGCATTCTCATACTCTCTGCCCACTGCGGCAAGTTGGGCGATATAGGGATGGGTGGCCAGGGTACACTGGTTGGTGAAAGGGACGGTCGATCCATAGGTCTGAAAGAGGTCACGGGCATAAGAGGCAAAGAGGGCTACACCGGCCAGTTCAACCTGCAGGGTCTGTTTGATCAAGGCCTCGACATAGGTTTCGATGCGCTGGATATCTGCGCGTAAACTCTCCTGCACCTCTGGTGGATAGGCGGCAACATTGATGGTGTGCAGGGCGTTCTTGGTAAAGATCCGAACCCGTTCCCGCTGCTGCTCGTCCTTCCATTGCGTGTTGAGGTACAGGGAAAAGAAAAGGTCGGTAGGTTCTTGAAACTTCAGCAGGCCTTTGAGGCGGCTTTTCGTTTTCATAGAGCCGATTCCTCCCTTCTCTCGCTCCTCCAGGCCTTTTCTGCTTTCGGCCCGGGGAACAGGTTATACGACCCGGTTTTGCACGGTTCCTTGGAGGAAGGCCGCTACGTTCTCTGCAGCCATATTTAACCCCTGCTGCAGGGCTTCCGGGGTTGTCCCTGCCGTATGAGGGGTAAGGACAACGTTGGAGAGCTGCAGCAAGGGGTCCTGGGGATCGATCGGTTCCTGGACAAAGACATCCAGTCCTGCTCCTGCCAGCTTTCCTGCCTTCAGTGCCTGATACAAGGCTTGCTGATCAACGATTGCTCCTCGAGCGGTATTGATGAAGATGGCGGTCGGCTTCATGAGTGCCAGCTTCTCGGCGTTAATCAACCGTTCGGTTTGGGGGGAAAGGCGCAGGTGGAGGGAGACCACATCGGATTGTTGCAGCAGATCATCTAAGGAGTCGATGTATTGAAAACCGATTCGTCGGGCCTTTTCCGGATCCGGATGAAACGTCCAGGCGATCACCTCCATCCCCAATCCTTTGCCGAGTTCGGCCGTGCGGGTCCCAATCACTCCGGTTCCGATGATTCCCAGGGTTTTCCCATAGAGCTGGGTAAGCATCCCCCGCTTCCATTCCCCCTGACGCATCTGCATGTTGATCGGGATCAGATTGCGGGCAACGGCTAACATCAGAGCGATACAGTGTTCTGCAATCGCTTCTGTGGCTGTATTGGGGGTATTGGTTACCGTGATACCGAGACGGGCGGCTGCTTCCAGATCGACGTTATCGGTCCCGGTGCCCCAAATGGCCAGATGCTTTAAGGTAGGACAGGCTCGCAGCACCGCTTCTCCAAACTTGGAATATCCACGAATATTCACCACCGTATGGGCCCCCTGAATACGCTGGATCAACTCGGCTTCGGTATCTGGACGGCTGGTGTAGACGGTAACTTCTCCTAGCTCCTGAAGGCGGGCGAGGGCCGGTGTCCCAGAAATCACCGGAGGAAAGTCATCGGGAATAACGATCTTTACCATGGCGTACCTCTCCTTGCATCTCTCCTTGTCCTGCCTGACATTTACCCTCCTGCGGTACCACTCGGGCTGACCTCCAGCCAGACAGCCCCTTTTTCTCTGCAGCATACGCCATCTTGGCCTGACGTGCAACAGAAAAAAATCTCCCCTTGGTATTTGACATTGCCACGAGAAACCGGTATGCTATGGCAGGTACAGACGGCGAAGAGCTCTTGATAAGAGAAGAATTTCAGCGCAGGCCTTGATCTGTTTGTGTGGTTGTTTGAATTCATCTTCGAAGGAGATGTCATTAGTCACCAGAAAAGCCCTCATCTCTTCTTCTCCCTCTTGTGAGCGGTTTCTCCGTGTGCTTTGGGAACTGGTGGTGATGGATGCTCTAAGGTCATGGTGAGATTTCTTCCCCCACGGTTCAGTATCATTGATCGGCCTTCCTGAGATTCCCCTTCCCTGATGTCATGCTCCCCTGGGGGTATTCCTGCGGGATCTGGGCGGACTTGCCAAGTCGAAGAAGCCCGCTCACCGGGATGCCGACAGGGGAGGGATTGTCGAAGGTATTAACTCGTAGAGGGGGCACCTGGCGTTCCCCTAACCCTTGCAAAGGAGAGACGGATGACACAAGCAAAACTTGGTGATACCGTAAAGGTCCACTACACGGGAAAACTCGAGGATGGGACGGTCTTTGATACTTCCCTAGACCGAAGCCCTCTGGAGTTTACTATCGGTGAGGGACAGATAATTCCTGGCTTCGAACAGGCCGTGGTCGGGATGAATCCGGGTGAATCCAAAACCACTACCATTCCCGCGGATAAAGCGTACGGTCCCTATCGAGAGGAGATGGTACTGGTCATCGGACGCGAGCAGTTCCCTGCCGACCTGCATCCCGAGGTGGGGCAGCGACTCCAGATCCGCCAGATGGACGGGCAGACGATTATCGTCACCGTGACCGAGGTTTCGGAAGGGAGTGTTACCCTAGATGCAAACCATCCCTTGGCCGGAAAGGATTTGATTTTTGATATCCAGCTTGTAGAGATTGTTTGAGCTTCCCTGGCATGGCAAGAAGGACGGCAGGACTCGTTGTCTGGCGACTCTATGCCGTCCTCCCCATTTAGTCCTGCCCCGTCAACCCCGACCCTTCACCCCCTTTTTGCTCCTTCCTCCTTCAGCCCCAAGGTCCTGACCGGAATGATCTGCTTACGGATACAAGCGATCCTCTGGTACCAGCGTAATGTATCTGTTTCAGGTTCGGGGCAGGGCTCCCGTCTGGAGATGGTGTTGTTCCAGGGGCACAAGGCTGCCCGTACCCTGGAGACCTCCGTG
>RFHZ01000502.1 GCA_003696125.1 Nitrospinota bacterium | reverse complement strand
GGAGGGGAGGTGGTGGAGGTAGGGGGGAAGGCCCTGGATGAACCCGGGTACGATCTGACCGGCCTGCTGGTCGGTTCAGAGGGATTGCTGGGGATTGTGACCAAGATCGTGGTAAAAATCGTTCACCTCCCCGAGCACATCGCCACCCAGCTCGTGATCTTTGACTCCCTGGTCGATGCGGCAGAGGCGGTATCGGCCATCATTGCGGCCGGCCTTCTTCCCACCACCCTGGAGATGATGGACCGCTCGGTGATCCAGGTGGTGGAGGCCCATATCCAGGCCGGTTACCCTCTCGATGCAGAGGCCATACTGCTGATCGAGCTGGATGGCCTGCGCGACGGCATGTCACGGGCCGTACAACAGATTACCACCATCTGCCAGAAGCATGGGGCACGAGAGGTGAAAACGGCCCAGAGTGACGCCGAACGGGAGCAGCTCTGGCTCGGTCGTCGCCGTGCCTTTGGCGCCATTGCCCGGCTCCGGCCCAGTGCCTACACGGTCGATGGCGTGGTTCCCCGCTCCAAACTCCCCACCGTGCTGGCCCAGGTCATGGCCATCTGCGAGAAGTACCATCTACAGGCGGGAAACGTATTTCACGCCGGTGACGGGAACATCCACCCGGTGATCCTCTTTGATGAGCGGAACCGGGAAGAGACCGAACGGGTCATGCGGGCAGGGGTCGAGATTCTCCAGGTCTGCGTGGAAGCCGGAGGCACCATCACCGGAGAACACGGGGTCGGACTGGAGAAGCAACGGGAGATGCGGCTCCTGCACACCGATCAGGATCTGACCATGATGAAAGCGGTCAAGGATGTCTTTGATCCAGAAGGGCTTAGCAACCCGAACAAGGTACTACCCCAGCTCATCAGTGGAGTGTGAGTCTATGGCAAACATCGAAACCGTGCTGCAGCAGATCGAAAAGGAACTCGGCTCAGAAAAGATCCTCGTGCAAGAGGCAGAACTCGAGACCTGGGCCGTCGATGGCCTCATCCCACAAGGAGTGGTCTTCCCGGAAACGATCAAAGAGATCAGCCTTATCCTGCGCATAGCCCACGAGGCCAATGTGGCCGTGATCCCCTATGGACAGGGGACCAAGATGGGATTGGGAGGGATACCAAGGCGGGCAGATCTCGTCCTCTCCACCACGCGCTATGCCCGCGTGATCGATTACGATATCCCGAATTTCACCTTGACCGCCG
>RFHZ01000501.1 GCA_003696125.1 Nitrospinota bacterium | reverse complement strand
CGTCTCCGCAGGCAGCAAATTGCGGTGATTCCGGATGGAGCACAGAACGACATGGCCCTCACACTCCCCGGCCAGAAGGTACTACTCGGGACACAACCCCTGCGGCTTCAGGTAGGGGGACGCCTGCACAACCGGCACCTCCGCATCGAGGCGGGGGAAGCTGCGCTCCCTGACCTGGGAGAGATTCGCCTGCAGGCACCTCTTGAGATAGGGGCACATCCCCTTTCCTCTCTTGCCCTGGGTTTCCAGCTTTACGACCTGCAGGCCCTCCAGCCATTTCTGGTCTCTTCCCTCCCCTCTCTCCACCTGGCCGGCCGCGGTGAGGGGAAGGTGAGGGTGCAGGTACAGGAGGATAAACCGGAGATAGCCGTTGAGGTGCGCTTTTCCCGGCTTCTCTCTCGCTGGAGACGTTATCGTTTCGCCTGGAAAGAGCTGGCGGTGGAGGTGACAACGCAGGCCTGGGAAAGCGGCCTCCTCCCTCTGTCCGGAAAGATCGTGGGGGAACTGGCGCAGGGAAAGACCATACTGCTGACCTTTCGTCTCCTCTATGCCGCTACCGGCAACCGCTGGCGACTCTCCCCCTTGCAGGTCTCCTTCCCACCCTATGGACAACTCATCCTGCGGGGAGAGCTGCGCCAGCCTTTTGGCCGTCGGGGAGCAATAGATCTCTCTTACCGGCTGAAGACTCTTTCCCTGGCCCAGGGGGTGCAGCTCCTCCAACAGGTTGCTCCTCTCCCCCCTCTCTCTGTCGCGGAGGGGGAGGTCACGACAAAGGGGAGGATACGCGGTTCCTGGCCTCGCCTGTCCATCCAGGGGGAGGGAGCGGTGCGTGACGTGCTGGTGACGGTAAAGGAGAAGAGGCTCCTGGTTTCCGCTGCTACCCTTCGCTACCGGTTGCATTACCCGCAGGTGAGGGTAACGATCCGCTCCCTGCGCGGTACGGTCGGTGAACCGGTAGAAGCCGGGCTTGCTCTTCCTGGAGCGCAGCGGAGTGCTGTCCCCTCGCCTCCTGCCT
>RFHZ01000500.1 GCA_003696125.1 Nitrospinota bacterium | reverse complement strand
TGCTGCTCCAACAGGGTCTTGTCCTGGAAAAAACCGCTCCGGCTGATCCCCAAGGTCTGACAGAGCTGGGCCGGGGTCTGGTCTGGATTGGTCTTTACCTCGGTGATCAGCCGGATCAGCCGGGGTACCCGGCTAAGCTGTGGGGTAGCGTGTCTACTTGACTGCCTGGGAGAGTAGGTTTCTTGTTTCATGATGCTGGCTTCACCTCTACCCCTTATTTTACTTTTTTCTCCTTCTTTCCGCAATCCGGTTTTTTTTCTCAGTCCAGGGATGGGTGGACTGAGAAGGAGAAAAGTTTCAATTGGGAAGAGAGCAAAGGGGAGAGGTGCAAGGGAAGCAAGATACACCGGTGACACGGTACTGGAGGATGATATGTTATGCTATTGCTGCCAGAAGCTGTTCGGCCTGACCCTGATCCCAGGTCATCCCCATCTGGCGAAACAGCTCCCTGGCCTGGACCAGATACTCCCTGGCCCGGTCGCTCTCCCCCTGACTCTGCAGCAGACTGGCGTAGCTCACGTAGCTCCGGCCCAACTCGGGTGCAGTCCCGATCTCTTTCTGGATACGGAACGCCTCCTGGAAGTAGTGGTTTGCCCGCTGTGCATCGGCCGGATCCAAACCAAATAAGGTCTTGGCCAGGATCCGGTAAGCCAGGGCCTGGGCGTACCGGTCATCGGTGGCCTGGGCCAGGGTGAGCGCATCCTGACAGAGGGGGAGGGCGGCAGCGAAAAGGCCCAGGCGTCCCAGACAGGCGGCCAGGTTGGTCTTCAGCCAGGCCAGGACCAGCCTGATCCCCAACTGTTCGGCCAGGGCCAACCCCTCTTCCAGGATTTCGCGTCCTCGCTCCGGTTCTCCCCGCATGGTGTAGGCCCGTCCTTCCACGATCTTCACCAGGTAGACTCGGACGAGATCCCCTTTTTCTGCCGCAATCTGCCGTGCTCGCTCACAATCCCTGATCACCGCACTCCACTCTCCCTGCTGGTCGTAGATCATGGCCCGATAGTGATATGCAGCCGCTTCGGCTAAGGGATGCTGGATCTCCTGGGATAGGCGGATACCCCGGTCCAGATAGGGGAAGGCGCGAGCGAACTCCCCCAGATGTCCCAGGGCCAGACCGGCAAAACCCGAGGCGGTGGCCTCTTCACCGGTGTTCCCGAGCCGGTGCATCTGCTCGGCACTTCGTGTCAGCATCTGTGCTGCCTGCACAAAGTCGGAGCGAAACCAGTACGCCCGTCCCATCAGGTTGACCGGCGGGGCGGCCAGTGCTTCATCCTCCAGTCGATCGGCGATCTCAAGACTCTGCCGGGCATAGGTGATGGCGGCAACGGGGTCTCCTAAGACATGGGACATCCGTCCCAGCCAGTAGAGAACCTGTGCCCAACGCGCCTCATCACACAAGGCCTCTGCATAGTGTTGTGCCTGGTCCAGGGCAGCACGACTGCGCTCAAACTCCTCCCGCGTCGTCCCGACGCTGGCAAGCTTGAGGGTGGCATCGATCTGGAAGCGATACGCCTCAGGAGAGGGGGGAAGGGCCTGGGCCCTGGTCAGGGCCTGGGCATAGTACGCGCTCGCCTCGGTAGAGGCATAGAGACGAGCGGCCCGGTCTCCGGTCAGCAAGGAGTAAGCAATCGCCTTCTCCGGATATCTACTCCGGGTATAGTGATAGGTGAGCATGGCAGCCTGCTCTTCCTGTTGTTGGGCGGAGAGGCTCTGCTCCAGCACCAGGCCGATAGCCCCGTGTAGTTCCTGTCTCTGCTGCTCGAAGAGGCTCTGGTAGGCGACATCCTGGATGACGGCGTGCTTGAACCGGTAGGAAGGCTGGGGGAAGACATGGGTTTCATGAATCAAGTCGAGATGCTTCAGCGTCTCCAGGCTGTACCGGAGTTCGGCCGGGTTTTCCGAGAAAGGCGTAAGCAACGGCAGATCAAACTCCCGGCCGATGACCGCTGCCACCTGTATGGTGCGCTTCACCGGTCTGTCCAGGCGGTCGAGGCGAGCCCGTATGATGTCCTGCATGGTCGCCGGGAAGTCGGTCCCTACCTCATCTCTCCACCGGATGCCTCCAGGGTGCCGGACCAGTCTCCCCTGCTCGAGCAGGGACTGGATTACCTCCTCGATGAAGAGCGGATTGCCACCCGTTCGCTCCTGGATGAAGGGGAGGAGTCCTGGGGGCAGCTCTTGACTCCCCAGGAGATCGGTGACCATGGATGCGGTCTCTGCCTGGGAAAAGAGATGCAGGGCAATCTGGGTGTAGGAGGGGTTATCTGCCCACCGCACCCTGTACCCAGGACGATGAGTGGTAAGTATCAGTACCGGCATACTGGCGAGACTCTCGATGAGCATGGCCAGACAGTCTTCAGAGCTCTGATCGATCCAGTGCAGGTTTTCACAGACCAGTACCAGCGGCTGTCTCCGGCACAGGGCAAAGATCAGCGCCTGTAACGCTGCCAGGGTCTGTTGCCGCCGCTCTTTGGGGTCTAGATGCCGTAGGGCCTCATCGGTACCTGGCAGTCCAAACAGGGCCTCCAGGAAAGGGACAGTCCTCTCCAGTTCCGGATCCAACAGGTGGATCCCCTGGCGCAGTTTCTCCCGGATCTGGTGTGGATGATCGTTTTCCTCAATCTGAAAACCGGTGTGCAGCTTCTCCAGCACCGGGCTATAGGGTATCCTCTTCCCTTGCGGCAAGCAGTATCCTTCCAGCCAGCGGTATTCCTGTTGCGCAACAAAGTGTCGAAACTCATAGAGGAGACGCGACTTTCCCAGTCCAGGCTCCCCCACGATCCCTACACTCTGTCCCTGACCCGATACGGCCCGGTCCAGGCACCGTTGCAACAGGGCCAGCTCCTGTTCCCGGCCGACAAAACAGGTCAAGCCCTGCTCGCGGGCCACATCGAAGCGGGAGCGGGCCCCCTGCTCCCCGATAACCCGGTACACGCGGACCGGAGCAGCATCGCCACCGGTCTCCACCAGACCGGCCTCGGTACACTGAAAATACCCTGCCACCAGCTTCCAGGTCTGCTCCGTGAGCAGGATCATCCCGGGAGTGGTGAGCTGGTGCAGATGCGTCAACAGGGTGAGGGTATCCCCCACCGCGGTATAGGTGACCCGCTCCCCCTCTTCCAGGGTCCCCACGATGACCAGCCCTGTATGTACCCCGATCTGGACGGCCAGGCCTGTTCCATGCTGCTGGCCAAGAGGGGTGAGACTCTGCTCGATCCCGCGCTGGATCCCCAGCGCACCCTGCACCGCCTGCCGGGCATGTTCCTCCTCGGCAAAGGGAACACCGAACAGGGCCATGATCCCGTTGCCCAGGAACTGGGTGATGATCCCCTCATACCGCTGTACCTCGTGCAAGGCCAGTTCAAAGAAGCGATGCAACAGGGTATGCAGCACTTCGGGACTCACCTGCTCGGCGATGGCAGCAGCATTGGCCACGGTGCACAATACCACGGTGACGTACTTGCGCTCCCCTTCCAGGGCGGTCCAGGAAGTGCGGATCTGGTCGGAAAGAGAGAAGGAGAAAGGGAGAGAGGGATCAAGAGAGGCAGGGGAAGAGAGGGGTTCTGGAATCGTAAGGTCTGATCCTGGTGTCTCTAAAGTGGAGGGCGGGGCGAGTCCAGCCTGCACCGTATGGTCAGGAGAAGGGGCTGCCTCCTCTTCCACCCGTCCGATAAAGCGATACCCCCGGCCATGCACGGTCTGGATGAGACGCTGTTCGCGTCCGCTATCCCCAATGGCCCGGCGTGCGGCCATCAGGCGTTGACTCAAGATCCCCTCGCTGACGAACCTGTCTGGCCACAGGTAGTCGAGGAGTTCCTCTCTGCTCACCACCCGATCCCAATGTTGGATGAGGTAGAGGAGGAGATTGAACACCTGGGGCTCGAGCTTAAGGGGCTGACCATGGTGGCGGAGTTCATAGAGCCGGGTATCGAGTTCATAGTCTTCAAAGCGATATATCATTGTCAATCCTCCTTTCGGAGGACGGGTATTCCTCCTGAGTTCGGTAAAAAGATCACCGCAGCATTTGCCGGGATATAGCGAGGAGCAAGACTTTTTACCAGAAAGATCTCCGCGACCACAGCGTGCTCGGCGGTTAGATTTCACGGCAACCGTGTCAAAAAGAGTACCTGACCCTCTGACATTTCTAATAGGTATAACAATACCCATCATAGGGGACAGAGGGAAGGGAGGTCAAGGCAAAAAAATACCGGAGCCAAATGAAATCTTCAGGAAATCTTCACACAATCTTCAAGTTTCCGCTCCCAGAGCGTGCTATAGTGCCAGGCGGGTAGATAAACTTCATTACCATGACAGATGAGGGGCATGCTTTCTAAAGCACGAACAGAAGACGTTAAGGTGTCCAGCCATGACCGAAAGAAGAGCGTCTTGCACTGCACGTTGTCTTCGCGGGGAGAGGAATGTGTCCGCGGAGAGGTCATGGCCATTCGAGTGCCTCCCACATGGGGGTTCGCCGAATAACTGGAGAGGCGTGGACGCCTGGCGATGCGATGATAATAAGGAGGAAGAGTGATGATTCTACTACTTGGCACCATTTTCCCCTGGCTCATCGTGGGCCTCGGGTGTTGGATCGGTTACCACCTGATGCACCAGAACGGGCGGATCCTGCTCCGCCTGGATGCCCTGGAAGAACACCTCAGGCTGCGTGGCACGGCCCCGGCTCCCCGGCCCAGCCGAACCGCACCTTCATCACCCCAGGGCTTACCGGTCGGCGCACCGGCCCCGGCCTTTACCCTCCCTGATCTGGAGGGCACCCCCCAGCACCTGGCGCAATGGCAGGGCCGACGGCTGCTGCTGATCTTCTTTAACCCCACCTGTGGATTTTGCCGGCAGATGGCCCAGGAACTGGCCGCGCTGCCGCTCGATACTTCCCCCGAACACCCCCTCCCGGTGGTGGTCACCACCGGGGAGATGACCACCAACCGCACCTTCATGGCCGAGCATGGGATCCGCTGTCCGGTCCTGGTCCAGGAGCAGGGGGAGGTGGCCTCTCAGTATCAGGCGCATGGTACCCCCATGGGCTATCTGATCGATGAGACGGGGAAGATCGCCAGTCCCCTCACCGTGGGCGCACAGGCCCTGCTCGCCCTGGCTCATACGCCTTACCACACGCCTGCCCCGGCTCCCACGAACGGCCATCCCCGGCCCAAGGGACATCGTTCCCTGGCCGGGAGCCGGATCAATCGCAGCGGATTGTCAGCCGGCACGCTGGCGCCTGATTTTACTCTACCCCGGCTGGAGGGGGGCGAGCTTGCCCTGGCCGAGTACCGGGGTCAGCCGGTGGTCCTGGTCTTTAGCGATCCTCACT
>RFHZ01000499.1 GCA_003696125.1 Nitrospinota bacterium | reverse complement strand
CTCCTTGGGAGGCCCGGTCATGCTCAAGGCCCTGGTTCCCACCGGAGGCCGGGGAAAGGCGGGAGCGGTCCTGCCAGCCGATACGCCGGACGAAGCAACTCGGGTTGCCCGTACCCTCCTGGGGAAAACCCTGGGCTACTTTCCGGTGACCCGGCTCCTGGTGCAAAGGCGACTGGCCATTCAGGAGGAGTACTTCTGTGCCTTCACCTTCGACAGCATGTCCCGCTCTCCCATCCTCCTCTTCTCCACGCGGGGCGGAGTGGAGATAGAAACCCTGCTCCAGGAATACCCGGAAGCGCTGCTGACCCAACCGATCGAACCCGCTCCTGAACTCCCCGCTTTTCTGGCCCGGGAGGTGGTGGAGCGGGCAGGCCTCAGCGGTCAACGCCTCCTGGAGGTGGCCACCCTGCTCTGCCGTCTCTATCGTGTCTTCCGCAATAACGATGCCTTCCTCGTAGAGATCAATCCGCTGGTCGTCACCACAGAGGGAACGCTCAGCGTTCCCACCGCCGTAGTGGTCGTCGATACACAGGCCGCCTTTCGCCATCCGGAGTGGGCTTCTCTCCTCGCTCCCCTGGCGAACAACGGCTGGCGTCCCCTGACCCCTCTGGAACGGCGGATACGGGAGATCGATGCCATGGATGCCGGCTCCAGCATCCGCTTCAACGAGTTTGCCGAAGGCCGCATCGCCTGCCTGATCACCGGTGGAGGGAGTGGCCTGGTCACCTTTGACCATTTTCAGCGCCTGGGAGAGACACCGGCCACCACCTTTGATATCACCCCTGGTCAGGTGGAGGAGAAGATGTACCTGGCCACCAGGGCGATTCTGGAGAGACCCGGCCTGGCCGGCCTGATCGCCGGGGGGAACATCTCTAACTTCATCCCGATCGATGTCAAGGTGCGGGGGGTGGTACGTGCCCTGCGGGAACTGGGGATCGATGCCCGGCGTTTCCCGGTCGTCTTTCGCTATGCCGGTCCCCGTGTCGAGGTGGCACGCGAACTGGCGGCCACCATTCCGGGGGTAGAGTTCTACGATGAAACCGTCTCCCTGGAGCAGGCGGTGGAGCGGATCGTGGCGCGGGTACGGGGGAGAGAGGGATGAGTATCCTGCTCGATGCGCAGAGCCGGGTCCTGGTGCAGGGGATTACCGGCCGGCAGGCACGGACCCATGTGCGCTACATGGTGGAGTACGGCACCCGGGTTGTGGCCGGGGTGGCACCGGGAAAAGGAGGGAGCAGGGTGGAGGGCATTCCGGTCTTTGACACGGTACGGTCTGCGCTCCGCTTCCATCCGGCCGATATCGCCGTCCTCTTTGTGCCGGGACGGGCTGCCCGTGAAGCAGCCCTGGAGGCGATTGCCCATCAGGTTCCGCTGGTGGTGATCCTGGCAGAAGGGGTCCCGCACCACGATACGGCCGAGATCCTCTGGCAGGCCAGAGGCAAGGGAGTGCGGGTGATCGGTCCCAACTCCCAGGGGATGATCAGCCCGGGTAAAGCCAAACTGGGAGGGACGGGGGGAGAGTTTCCCGACCGGATGTACCGGCCCGGACCGGTGGGGATCATCTCCCGCAGTGGAGGGATGGGAGGAGAGATCGCCAGTGCACTTACCCGGCGGGGAATAGGGCAGAGCACCTATGTTTCTATCGGAGGGGACCTGTTGATCGGTACCGGCTTTGCCGATCTGCTTCCCCTCTTCGAGGCCGACCCGGAGACCGCAGTGGTGGTCCTGTTCGGGGAGCCGGGGACCGGACACGAGGAGGCGGCGGCAGATCTGATCGCCCACCAGAAGGTGAGCAAGCCGGTGGTGGCGTTTGTGTGTGGTGAATCCCTGGAACGTTTGCCGCAAGGGATGAGTTTCGGCCATACCAGCCATCTCATCGCCCGGGGAGAAGGATCGCCCACCCGGAAGAAACAGGTGTTGCGAGAAGCCGGAGCCCTGGTCGCCGATCGATTCGAGGAGATTCCGGATCTGGTGATCCAGGCTCTGCAGGGTCGTCAGGCAACAGAAAGGAGGGAAGAGGTATGAAAAAGCATGCTCTACTCGGTCTTGTTTTGGCATTGCTGGTCCTGCTGGCCACGCTTCCTGCTGCCGCGCAGGATGTCATGGAACTGGCCAGGAAAGAGGGAAAAGTGGTCTGGTACTCTTCCATCGCCTTACCCATTGCCCAGGAACTCTGTAACCTCTTTAACAGCAAAAACCTGGGCATCGAATGCGTGCTCCACCGGAGCGGGTCGGGAAAGCTCTTCCGCCGTCTCCTCCAGGAAGCCAGAGCCGGGATCTATAATGCCGATATCCTGCATACCTCCAATATCGGCCACTTCGTCACCCTGCGCAAAGAGAAGGCCATTATCCCCTATCGCCCCAAGGGGACGGAGAGATTTGATCCCAATTTCCTGGAGAAGGATGGGTACTGGACGATTCTGCGGGCAAGCGTGTACATTCCGGCCTACAACACCACCAAGGTGAAACCGGAAGAGGTGCCGCAGAGCTGGCTCGACTTTCTGGATCCCAAATGGAAAGGCAAGCTGGTCAATGCCCATCCGAGCTATAGCGGCTTTGTCAGCGTGGGCATGGCCGCCCTGGTAAAGCTCTTTGGCTGGGAATTCTTCGACAAGCTGGCCGCCCAGAAACCGCGCATCGTGCAGTCGGCCGTCGATGCCACCACCTTTGTGGTGCGGGGCGAGGCGTTGATGTCGGCCGGGGGGACGGGATACCAGACCTTTGATGCCATTCAGCGAGGGGAGCCGATCCAGTACGTCTATCCCAAGGAAGGGGTCCCTTTTATCGCCTCTCCCCAGGCCATCCTGGCCAAGGCACCACATCCGAATGCGGCCAAGGTGTTTAGCGACTGGCTCTTCAGCAAGGAAGCACAGCAGGTACTGGCCAACCACGGCCTGTACGTCGGTCATCCCGACGTGCAGTATCCACCGTCTCTCAAACCGCTCAAGGATCTGAAGCTGATCATCCTGACGCCCGAGGAGGCGGTAAAGATGCGAAAGCCGGTACGGGAAGCATTCCGGAAGAAATTCGGCGTATAAAGCCACAGCATAAAGGGAGCGAGGATGGGAGGATTGTCTGCCGTTATTCGACCGATAAGGGCCCTGAAACGACAGCGGTTTGATCTCACTCCGGTGGTCTGGGTACTGGCCACGCTCCTGCTGGTCCTGCTCATTCTCGGGCCGATGTCCTTCCTGGTGCGCGAGAGCTTCCTGGTGCGGGAAGGGCTCTTCCTGACCGAAGCGAGTTGGGGGTTGGATAATTACATCGAGGCGTATACCAATCCCCTCTATCGCAGCCCGATCCTCTGGACCCTGATCGTGGCCTGCTCGGTCAGCCTGATCAGCCTGACCATCGGCTCGCTTATGGCCTGGGCTGTGTCCCGTACCGATGTCCCCTTTCCTCGCTTCCTCCGGACGGCGGTCCTGATCTCCTTTGTCACTCCTCCTTTTTTAGGCGCAACCGCCTGGGTCTTTCTGGCCGGTCCCAGACAGGGCTGGCTCAACGTGATCTACCGTTATATCAGCGGAGCCGGGGAGGAGAGCTATCTCTTCAACATCTTCTCCATGGAGGGGGTCATCTTCGCCATGGTGCTCTACGTCTTCCCCCTGGTCTTCATCGTGGTCCATGCCGGGCTGAACAGTGTCCCTTCTGATATGGAAGATGCGGCGAACATCAGCGGGGCCGGTACCCTCTCCACCATGACCGGCATCACCCTGCCCCTGGTCATGCCGGCCCTCTTTGCCGGGTTGATCATGGCCTTTCTGGAAGCGATGATCCTCTTCGGCACCCCGGCCATGCTGGCGATTCCGGCCGGGCAGCATGTCATGACCACCCAGATTCGTGCCTTCATGCAGTCGGATGAGTACCAGGTGGGGCTGGCCTCTGCCTTTGCCCTGCCCATGCTCCTGGCCGCCGTCGCTCTCCTCTGGCTACGACGCAAGGTCCTGGGCCGGCGCAGCTATGCCACCATCGGGGGGAAAGGGGGGCAGCGCCGGCGGCAAAAGCTCGGTCCGTACCGCTGGGTGGTGTTCGGCCTGTGCCTGATCCCGCTCTTCTGCTCCATCCTGCTCCCCTATACCGCCCTGGGTATCGCCTCCCTGCTGAAGACCCAGGGGAACGGGCTACGCTGGTCAAACCTGACCCTGGCCAACTACCGCTTTATATTTGCCAATGAAGCGGCGACCAACGCCATGGTCAATACCGTGATCCTGGCCACCATGGCGGCCACGGCCGGGGCCATTCTCGCTGCCCTCATCGCCTATATCGCGCAGCGAAGGCTGGTGCGGGGATACCAGTTCCTCAGCTTTCTGGCCACCATGCCGATGGCCATACCCGGTATTGTCCTGGCCGTAGGCCTCTTTACCGCGTACACCCATAAACCGCTGGCCCTGTACGGGACCCTCTGGATCCTGTTTCTCGCCTATCTGACCAAGTATCTTCCCATCGCCTACCAGACGAGTAATGCGGCGCTCATGAGCATCCACCCCGAACTGGAAGAGGGGGCACGCATCCTGGGGGCCAATCGTCTCGGGGTGTTTAAGGATATCACGGTTCCCCTGTTCAAAGAGGGGCTCATCGCTTCCTGGATCCTGATCTTCATGCCTTCGTTGCGGGAACTCAGCTCATCGGTACTCCTCTGGACCACCAACACCAAGGTCCTCTCCGTGGTCATTCTCGACTTTTACGAAGAAGGGTGGCTGGAAAACGTGGCCGCCTTAGGGGTGCTACTACTCGGCATTACCCTGGTGGTGGTGATCCTTTCCTATCGCCTCATCGGCCGAGATATTCTGCAAGCATGAATGGAGGTCGGCATGGCAACCGTAGAACTGCGGGGTCTGACCAAAATCTTTGGGGGAAATACCCGTGCCGTTGATGGACTCGATCTGTTCGTCGAGCATGGAGAGCTGGTGGCCCTGCTCGGTCCCTCAGGGTGCGGGAAGACCACGACGCTGCGCCTGGTGGCCGGTTTTTTAGAACCGGATGCGGGCGAGATCCGGGTAGGAGGAAAGCTGATCGCTTCCCCGACCGTCATGGTGCCGCCGGAACGGCGCAACATGTCGATGATCTTTCAGAGCTATGCCGTGTGGCCACACAAAACGGTATACCAGAACGTGGCCTATGGGCTGAAGTTCCGGGATGTGAGCCGGGCCGAGGCGGAAAAGAAGGTGCGTCGCATCCTGGAGATCGTCAAGCTGGAGCATCTGGCCGACCGCTACCCGGCCGAGCTCTCCGGGGGACAGCAGCAGCGGGTGGCCCTGGCGCGGGCACTGGTGGTCGAACCGGAGATCCTGCTCCTGGATGAGCCGCTGAGCAATCTCGATGCCAATCTGCGGGAGGAGATGCGCTTTGAGATCCGCCGGTTACACGACGAATTTCAGATCACCTCCCTGTACGTGACCCACGATCAGGCCGAGGCCATGGTGATCGCGGATCGGATCTGTGTGATGCACCAGGGACGGCTGGAACAGGTGGGGACCCCAGAGGAGATCTATGACCGACCAAAGACCCGCTTTGTCGCCCAGTTCATCGGGAAGACCAACCTCCTCCCCGGCAGGTGGGTCACAGATCATGCTATCGACCTGGGAGATGGACTCCAGCTACGTGTCGAGGACACAGGACCTGGAAGGCCTGGAGAAACCGTCTGGGTCTCCATCCGTCCCCATCAGATCCGGCTGTGCCCGGAGGGGGGGGAGAGGGACGTGCCCCCTACCTGGAGCTGTTTTTCCGGGATCGTGAGCCGCTGCTTCTACTTTGGGGAGTTGATCGACTACCAGATCCAGCTTACCCCTGGCGATAAGGTGCTGCGCGTGATCGCTCCACCGGGTGAACGCTATCCGCTGGGAAAGGCGGTGAAGGTTCTGATCCGGCCGGAGCACTGTGTGGTGGTGCAGGAGCGGTAGGCCTAGATCACCCGGTCGGCACGCAGCTTCTCGATCTCTTCCCTACTCAAACCAAGCTCACCCAGGATCTCCTCCGTATGCTCTCCCCGCTCGGGAGTCGGTCTGAAGATCCCTCCCGGAGTGCGACTTAGCGTCACCGGGTGCCGTACGATCTGGATCGGCCCGAGACGGGGATGCTCTATCTCCTGCGCCATGCCCAGGTGCTGCACCTGTTCGTCGGCAAAGACCTGGTCAATGGAGAGGATAGGGCCACACGGGACCCCGGCCGCATTGAGCTTTTCTACCCACTCCTTCACTCCCCTGCTCTGCAGCTTCTCCTCCAGGAGAGGATTGAGCGCATCCCGGTTTTGCGAGCGGAGCTCAGGGGTGGCAAAGCGGGGATCTTCCAGGAGTTCCGGAGCCTCGATCGCGGTACAGAGCCGCTTCCACATGTGCTGTCCCCCGGCAGCGATGTTGATGTATCCATCCTTGACCCGGAACATGCCGGTAGGGATGCTGGTCGGATGGTTGTTCCCGGCCTGGGGGGGAACCTCTCTCCCCATGAGCCAGCGGGTCGCCTGGAAGTCGAGCATGGCGATCATCGCTTCCAGAAGGGAGGTGTGAACCCATTGTCCCTGTCCGGAGCGTTCCCGCTCGATCAGGGCCACCAGGATCCCCTGGGCGGCAAAGATCCCGGCGGACAGATCCGCGATAGGGATACCGGCGCGGACCGGTCCCTGGCCCGGTAGACCGGTGATGCTCATCAGACCCCCCATGCCCTGGGCGATCTGGTCGTACCCGGGTCGATCCCGATAGGGACCGCTCTGGCCAAAGCCGGAGATGCTCGCATAGATCAGGCGGGGATTGATCTGGCGCAGGGTCTCATAATCGATGCCCAGGCGGTACTTGACCTCAGGCCGGAAGTTCTCGATGAGCACATCCGCTTCCTTGACCAGTCGCTTCAGGATCTCTTTCCCCTTCTCATGCTTCAGGTTCAGAACCATGCTCCGTTTGTTACGGTGCAGGTTTTGAAAATCGAAGCCGTGTCGATTCGTACCCTCCTCATCCACCGGACTCTCCACCTTGATCACCTGGGCTCCCATATCCGCAAGCTGCCGGGCACAGGTTGGTCCGGCACGCGCGCGGGTCAGATCGATGACCTTGATATGGGATAAGGGCATGTCGTTCATCCTTCCTCCTTTCACTCCACCATGAAAACCCTTTCCCGTCGCGCACGCCAGGAGGTAAGGGAGAAGAGCCTGGCGAGCTCGACGATGAAATCCTCTGGACAGCGATGCTCTCCTGGGGACAACAGCCGCTGGGATATGCACCATCAAAAGGCCAGCGGATTGAAATCGGTTTCGTAGTCGTACACATCGATCCCTTCGCGTGTTTTGAGCAGGCGAACCACGGCATAAGTCAGCGGTGTGGCCACCGCCTCGTAGATCGTCTTGGCCAGCCACTGGGTGACGATCATCTGTCCCAGGGCAAGCCAGGGGATGGTTCCGGCAAAGGCAACGGTAATGAAGACCAGGGAATCGAGTCCCTGTCCCACCAGGGTCGAACCGATGGTACGGGTCCAGAGCCAGCGTCCCCGGGTCAGGATCTTCATCTTAGCCAGGACAAAGGCGTTGGCAAACTCTCCCACCAGGTAGGCGACAAAGGAGGCGACCAGGAGGCGAGGGGTAAAGCCGAGGATGCGTTCATAGGCCGCCTGGGCCTCCCAAAAGGGGGCTGGTGGGAGGCGTTGTCCGATCCAGATGGCGATCACGGCCAGCAGGTTACAGCCAAACCCGAGCCAGATCACCTTTCTGGCCTGCTGATAGCCGTAGACTTCGGTCAACACATCCCCGAAGATGTAGCTGATGGGAAAGATGATGATGGCAGCCGGGAGGACGATGCCGCCGATCATCACCAGCTTCACCGCGATGATGTTTGCCGTCAGGAGCGCCGTCACAAAGACGGTGGCAATGACCAGAAACCAGGGGGAGAGCTTCCCTTCCCTCATCGGATGGCTCTCTCCAGCGCCGCGACGGCCAGGTCGATCTCCTCGCGCGTGGTCCATCGTCCCAGACTGAAACGCACCGCTCCCTGACCGGTTTCGGGGGCGATTCCCATGGCCTGGAGGACCGGGGAGAGGGAAAT
>RFHZ01000498.1 GCA_003696125.1 Nitrospinota bacterium | reverse complement strand
TTGATCACGCCGATAGCGTTGGAGAAGGAGTTACGGTTTGCGATTCGGGAAGGGGGGCGGACGGTAGGGGCCGGTGTGGTCAGTGAAATCCTGGAATAACCCCCCGGGTAGAGAGGCCGTGGGACAAGGGAAAGCCGGCTTTTTAACCCCTATTTCTTCTCAAGAGGTCTTGTGAAAGATGCGAGATATTGTCACTCTTGCCTGTACTGAATGCCGCCAGCGCAACTATACCACCACGAAGAACAAGCGGACAACACCTGACCGCTTGGAATTCAAGAAGTACTGCCGCTTCTGTCGTCGGCATACCCTCCATCGGGAGACGCGCTAAGGGCAGGGTATCGAGAAAACGGAGAAACGGACGTGGCAAGATAGGCCAGTAGCTCGAACGGTTAGAGCACCGGACTCCAAATCCGGGGGTTGGGGGTTCAAATCCCTCCTGGCCTGTCTTTTCCCAACATAAATGGGGACCTGCGTAGGGGAGGCTCCCCATTTTCCTTCTTGTCATCCTTCTCAGGCAAGGCGTTTAGGTCTCGAGAAGAGGAGACGTAATAAGGATTCCGTGGTATAGCGCTGGTTCGCAATGTCATTATCCTCGCCTTACAATTCTCAGATTCTTTGCTTACTCATCCTGATGGGATCAAGGTTTCCCCTCGCTGCCTCTTAGGGGGTGAGGAGTCGAGCGGGGTACGTTTCTTATCAAGAGTCTTTTTGTGCAGGCGGGCAGGGGTGGAGGAAGAGAGCCTATGCAGAGAGTGGTTGAGTTGGTTCAACAGGGGAGACAGTTTCTGCGCGAAGTGCGCATGGAGATGAAGAAGGTCACCTGGCCGAGCCGCAAGGAGACCATCAGTTCGACCGCCGTCGTGATCGTGGTGGTCCTGCTGATCGCAACCTATCTGGGCGTCGTCGATTTCGGGCTTTCCGTCTTGATCGGTAACCTGCTGCGCTAAAGCCGGGCTGCCGGGTGACAGGGACAGAGTGAGGGATAAGAAGAGAGAGCTTAGGATACGCAACTATGGCGAAGCAGTGGTACGTCATCCATACCTATTCCGGGTACGAGAACAAGGTCAAGGCGAGTATTGAGGAGCGATTACAGGCCAAGGGGTTGCAAGACCAGGTGTCGCAGATCCTTGTGCCCACCGAAGAGGTGGTGGAGGTGCGCGGCGGCAAAAAGCGGATCTCTCCCCGCAAGTTTTTCCCCGGCTACCTGCTGATCGAGATGGAGATGTCAGAGGAGTTGTGGTACCTGATCAAGAATACCCCCCGCGTCACCGGCTTCCTGGGCGGGAACGTCCCCACCCCCCTTTCCCAGGAGGAGGTGGAGGAGATCATGGAGCAGATGCGGGGAGATGAGGGCAAACCCAAACCCAAGGTGCACTTCAGTGCCGGGGAGAGTGTGCGGGTGATCGAAGGCCCCTTTTCCAATTTTACCGGTGTGGTGGAAGAGGTGAACCCGGAACGGGGCAAGGTCAAGGTCATGGTGAGCATCTTTGGCCGGGCAACCCCTGTGGAACTCGACTTTTTGCAGGTGGAACGCCTATAGATGGAGGCAGAGTATGGCAAAGGAAGTGGTGGCAAAGATTAAACTCCAGATCCCGGCCGGACAGGCCAACCCCTCTCCCCCGGTGGGACCGGCTCTGGGGCAGCATGGGGTCAACATCATGGAGTTCTGTAAGGCCTTTAACGCCCAGACCCAGGGACAGGAAGGGATGATTATTCCGGTGGTGATCACCGTCTATGCGGATCGGTCCTTTACCTTTATCACCAAATCTCCTCCCGCCTCTGTCCTGTTGAAGCGGGCGGCGAAGATTGCCAAGGGAGCCCATAATCCCCGCAAAGAGAAGGTGGGCACCGTGACCAAGGCCCAGGTGCGGGAGATCGCGGAGATCAAGATGCAGGACCTCAATGCACTCGATATAGAGAAGGCCATGCGTATCATCGAAGGGACTGCGCGTAGCATGGGCATCGAAGTGGTGCCGGAGTAGGGTAGGGAGAGGAAGCATGGGAAAACGAGGGAAGAAATATCTGGAAGCCTTACAGGCGGTAGACCGCCAGAGGAAGTATCCGCTAGAGGAAGCGATCAGCCTGGCCAAGCGACTGGCCTTTGCCCGCTTTGATGAGACCGTGGAGATCGCGATCCGTCTGGGAGTCAATCCGCGCCACGCCGATCAGATGGTCCGGGGAGGGGTGGTC
>RFHZ01000497.1 GCA_003696125.1 Nitrospinota bacterium | reverse complement strand
GAAATAAAGCCGTTCTCCACCATACGACGCAAGACATGCCTTCGCCGCTGCAAGGCCCGTTTGGGGGCGAGATAGGGGGAATACCGGGCCGGAGCACGGGGAAGACCGGCCAGCATGGCTGCTTCTGGCAGGGTTAACTCCCAGACATGCTTACCGAAATAGGTGTTGGCTGCCGCCTCCACCCCGTACGCCCCGTGTCCATAGTAGATCTGGTTCAGGTATAACTCCAGGATCTCCTCTTTACTCAACGTCTGTTCGATACGCAGGGCGAGAATGGCCTCGCGAATCTTCCGCTCCAGGGTGCGACGGGGAGAGAGGAGCAGGGTCTTGGTCAACTGCTGGGTGATCGTGCTTCCTCCCTGCACAATCTCCCCTGCCTGCAGGTTGGAGAGGGCTGCCCGTAAAATCCCCCGGAAATCGAGTCCGGAGTGCTCATAGAAGCGGGCATCCTCTACGGCAATGGTCGCCTGCTGGAGGATGGGGGGGATGCGGGAGAGGGGAACCAGGATGCGCTTTTCCACGTAAAATTCGGCCAGCAGTTCGTCATTATCCGTATAGACCTTGGTCACCAGGCTGGGCTGGTACTCCTTGAGCAGGGTTATGTCCGGGAGATCGGCCGTGTAGTGACGATAGAGGAGGAAGCCGGCAGCCAGGAAAAAACCGAGCCAGAAGAGGAAAAAGCCACCTATACCCTTGAGTATCCACCGCAGCCAGCGTCGCTTACGGGGAGGAAGGGGAGAAGGGGCGACTCGTTTCTGCCTGATCCGTCGATGTTGGGGTCTCCGTAGCATGGTATGGTCGTACTCTCCTTCTGGGACAGCACTGCGCTTCTTCCATCCGGTTCAGGGCCGGTGTATCCCTGCCCTCCCGTTCTCTCTATCCTACAGGATACCGGAGAAGGCGGGAAAAGACAAGGGAAGAACACGGGGGAGAGGAAGGAAAGGGGTGGAGCGGGTGAAGGGATTCGAACCCTCGGCCTCAACCTTGGCAAGGTTGCGCTCTAGCCACCTGAGCTACACCCGCTCATCTTCCGGTCTGCCGATCTTATATTATACCGTAAGAGAAGGTTTTGTCAAAGGGAAAAATTCCCCTCCTTCAGTGGACATCGAGGAGGACGATCTCCTCCCAGAAGCGGAGGAAGTATTCCACGGCCGAGACGATGCTCAAGACCATGCTGACCCAGAGGAAGAGGGTTCCCCAGAGGTGAAAATCGACGAAGGCCACCTTGACATCGAGGATAAGGGCCACCAGGGCGATCATCTGGAAGAGCATCTTATACTTGCCGGTGGTCCCGGCCGGGATGATGAGTTGATGAGAGGCACTGATCCCTCGAATGCCGGTCACCGCCACCTCTCTCCCGATCAGGACCACGGCCATCCAGGAGGGGACCCGGTGCAGCTCTACCAGGGGAATGAGGGCAGCCACCAGCAGGAGTTTATCCGCTACCGGATCCAGCAGGGTTCCCAGCGTCGTGATCTGCTTCTTGGTCCGGGCCACATGGCCATCCAGCCAGTCGGTAAAAGAAGCGGCCATCACCATCAGGGCTGCAGCAAAAGAGCTTTCCCGGGACGGATAGAGCAAAAAGACCACTATCGGCGGGATTAAGCAAATCCGGAGGAGGGTGATCCGATTGGGAAGGTTAAGCTTGGCAGTCATAAGGACAAGATCCTGCCTTTCCAGTCTAAAGAGCCATCCGACTTAGCGCCTGTCGGAGTTTGCATCCTCTCCTGAGAGCAACAACAACTGCTCCGGTCGATCTCCATACAGCGGTGTATCGGTAAAGAGCACCAGTCCAGCCTTCTGGTTGGTATAACGAAGAACCCTGGTTCCCCCCAGCCAGCCATTACCTCGCCGGTAGATATGCAGGATCTTCCGCACGTACGCCCGTGTCTCCGGAAAAGGAGGGATTCCCTGGTACCTCTCCACCGCGTCTATCCCGGCATTATATGCGGCCAACACCAGGGGAAGGTTACCCTGAAACCGTTCCATCAGATCCCGCAAATGGCGGATTCCCCCCTCCAGGTTCTCTTCCGGATCGAACGGATTGCGCACACCATAGTTCCGTGAAGTCCCAGGCATCAACTGCATCAATCCCTTGGCCCCAGCTCGTGAGACGGCTCTCGGATTGAAGTTCGATTCTACAGTGATAATCGCCCGTACGAACAGGGGATCGAGACCGTACTTTCTGGCCAATCGATCACTCTGCGCCTTAAGGAAGTAGACCGCAGATCGAGAGGGAGAAAGGGAGGAGCGCGTCTTTCTCTGGAGAATCCCCTTCCCCTGCCTCACCTGGCGAGGGACATCGGTAAAGGTCATCACCCCATTAGCGTCCAGGTAACGGAAGATCTCTGCCTGCGCCACTACGGAAAACCCGAGGAGGATGAGTCCTATGATCCCGCTCCAGCCAAGCCGCTTTTGCCCCTTGTGCATCCGTTACCCAAGCCCTATTCCTGCTCTGGCTCGACATAAGGGTGTCTTTGCCCCTGGCGTTTGCCTATCACTGCCCACCAGACAGCATATCGTGTTCTTCCCGGAAATGTCAAGTTTTTTTTGGTCTTGAGCCGGTGTCTTTGCGTCATCTGCGACTTGCCAGCCGAGCCGTAGCGAGGTACAGTAGCGATGCTCCCATGCCCATCTCGACCACTGCGGTCTCGTCGCTCTGGCCAGGGATGACATCCCCTCTATGCCTCTGCCCTCAGTGCCACCCTGATGAAGGGGATGCAGACAGGGGAAAGGAAACGCGACGGTCTGTGGAGGCCATGGTGCAGGGAAGGCCGTATCTCCTCATCATCGAAGGGATGCGGCTGGGACGGGAAGGCGGGGAGATCTGTGGGAACCGGCTTCGTTTTCCTGAACCGCTGCACGCAAGCGGGCATATCAGCGCCGATGATCTGCTCTGGTGTATACGAGAGATGCAGCCGCACTACCTGCTCCCGGTACATACCGGGCATCGTGCCTGGTTTGGAGGACAGCTCCGTGCTGAACCGGTACGGGTGGTGTACGGCAGACGGCGAGTGGTTCCGGCCAGAAGAGTTCTCATCACTACCGGAATATCTTGAGGATTTCGTCCTTGGGGAAGCGGGGGAGCGGGTACAGTTTCCCCCTGGCTCTCAACATGACCCCCTGCTCCTTTTCCACCACCCTGCCGATCCTGGCGCAAGGCTCTCCATGACGGGCAAACCCTTCCAGGATCCTCTCCTCATGCTCCGGAGCAGCGGTGAAGAGGAGGGCTCCGGAGGCGATCAGGCCGAGAGGATTGATCTGGTAGACCCGGCACAACTCCCTCGTCTCCGGAAAGACCGGTATCTGCTCCTCCTCGATAATCAACCCGACCTCGGCCGCAACGGCCAGCTCGTGCAGTCCCTCGGCCAGTCCTCCTTCGGTCGGATCATGCATGGAGTGAATGGGAGCAAGCTCCCTGGCGATCTTGGCATCCCTAACCACACCGATCCCCGGGGTAAAGAGAAACTGCTGGGCCTGCCG
>RFHZ01000050.1 GCA_003696125.1 Nitrospinota bacterium | reverse complement strand
CTCCATCAACACGACCTCCCTGCAATCAAGGATGCTATCAACAGTCAATTGAAATTCCCCCCTCCCGTACTCAAAGGAGGCAAGCAGGATCAAAATAGAATCGTACCAAGAGTTTACATTAGATCGAGCCTACCCCGCTACGTACCGCGTCCGTTGCCGATCCGCTAGACTCCCCAGGTTTAGCACCTACTGGCATACCCTTAACCAAGGTGACGCTCTGCTTCCTAACCATTTGGGGTATCAAGCAGGGAAACACACCGCCAAGGAGCGGTACGAGGCCGAGCATAGGTCACTGGTTCCGGCCGGACTGCAAGAGATACACCTCTACCCTATCACGTTCCTGTGGGGAAAACAAGCCTGCGGATACCCTTAGCCTCCCCTCCCTGACAAGACCTGGAGCGGTTACTCAGGAGAACTGGACGTACTGGCAGCAGAGAGCAAGGTTGAGACAACAGGCAAAAATCTGCAGCGGTTGAGCACTGGTGTCGGAAAATCTTACACATTCCCCTCACCGCTACCGTCTCGTAACCAATTGTTATATATAGTGTTATTTCGATTACCCGTTTTGGCCCCTCTTTAGAGTGTCGGATTTCTTTACAATTTTGCCTCTCCCTCTCACCCGACCACCCGCCCTACAATGGTCGTTACTTTCTAAAAGCATGAAGAATCTTTTGACGTTCTTTCAGGTTATCACCCCATTTTTCTCACCTAAGTAATCCCTTAACCCCTCTTTCCGGCACTTTTTTTGCATATTCCAAAAAGGGATTTTTTTGACTGTCTCAGGTATCATGTGATTATCCTGCGGTAAAGAAAGGGAAGAAGGATGCGCTTTCTGGCGGCGATTTTGGGGGGCCTTTGTTTCCTGGTGCTTGCCTTCCCTCAACCGGGCAACGCCATTCCTATTGTGGGTGATGGACCACTGGGGGATTTTGAGGCGGAATTGACCTATGAAGCCAGCAGTGCTACTGAAGCAACGCTGACCATCACCATCACCAACACCAGTCCCGTGGATAATGGAGGCTATCTGACCGCCTTTGTCTTCAACAATCCGGGGGATAAGATTACCGGTATTACGTTGTCGGCGACGGATAGTGATTTTCACCTGTTGACTGCAGAGGCAGATGATGACGACGATGACAAAGGGGGTAAAGGAGGCAAAGGGGGTAAAGGGGATAAAGAGGGTAAAGGGCACAAAGAGGACGATGACGACGAGGGGATCAATGCTGAACCCTTTGGACTCTTCGATTTCGGTGTCTCTACCGGAGACAGCTTCCAGGGTGGCGGAAACCCGGCCCTTGGCATCGGGGTCGGTGTTACCGAAACCTTCACCTTTACCCTGAGCGGAACCGGTCTGGATACCCTGGATGCCATGAGTTTTGTCTATGCGCTTTCCACGGGCAAGGGTGGGAAGTGTTGCGCCTTCTTCGTGGCCCGTTTTCGAGGGTTTAACGATGGGGGGAGCAACAAAACCAATGGTGTCCTCGCTCCCGAACCGGGAACCCTCCTTCTGCTCGGCTCCGGCTTAGCCGGTCTCGGTCTCTGGCGACGGAAGAAGCGGGGTTAAAGAGACAGCTTCCTCACCGTCTTGACCATCTGTTTTACCCTCCAGGGATCGATCTTCTCCTGCACAGGGAGGATCGATCCCCATCTCCTCTCT
>RFHZ01000496.1 GCA_003696125.1 Nitrospinota bacterium | reverse complement strand
CTTCCCCACCCAGGTAGAAATCGCCTCGCTGCGCCAGGCCATCAAGGAGGCCGGGTATGAACCGCTCATGGTAGAGGAAGGAGCCGGAATCGATCGAGAACGGGCCAGCAAAGAGGCGGAAATCCGGACCCTCTCCCACAAGCTGATCGTCAGTGTCGTCCTGAGTATCCCGATCCTGCTCGGATCGTTGAGCGATTTCTTCCCCTGGGTACCGTCCTGGCTCCGTCACCCCTATCTCCTCTTCCTCCTGGCTACCCCGGTCCAGTTCTGGGTAGGCTGGCAATTCTACCAGGGATTTTGGGCTGCCCTCAAACACAAGACGGCAGACATGAATACGCTGATCGCCATCGGTACCTCGGCCGCCTACGCTTACAGCGTGGTCATGACCGTTGTCCCCGGCTATTTCCGCCAACTGGGAGTAACCCATGTCTACTACGACACCGCGGTGATCATCATCACCCTGATCCTGCTGGGCCGGCTCCTGGAAGCCCGGGCGCGGGGACGCACCTCAGAGGCCATTCGCAAGCTGATGGGACTCCAGGCCAAGACCGCACGCGTGATCCGTAACGGCCAGGAACAGGACATCCCGGTAGAAGCGGTGGAGATCGGAGACCTGGTTGTGGTGCGACCAGGGGAGAAGATCCCGGTCGATGGGGTCATCGTGGAAGGGCATTCCAGTGTCGATGAATCGATGCTGACCGGAGAGAGTCTTCCTGTAGAAAAAACCGCAGGAGACGAGGTGTTTGGAGCCACGATCAACAAGATGGGGAGCTTTACCTTCCGGGCCACCCGGGTGGGGAAAGAGACCATGCTGGCCCAGATCATCCGGCTGGTGGAAGAAGCGCAGGGTTCCAAAGCCCCCATCCAGCGGCTGGCAGACTATGTGGCCAGTATCTTTGTCCCTACCGTGATCGGGATCGGGATACTGACCTTTGCCCTCTGGGCCCTCTTCGGACCTCCCCCTGCCCTCACCTTTGCCCTGGTCAACTTCGTAGCCGTCCTGATCATCGCCTGCCCCTGTGCCCTCGGTCTGGCCACGCCGACCGCCATCATGGTCGGCATGGGCAAAGGAGCCGAGCATGGGGTACTCTTCAAGAACAGCGCCAGCCTGGAAATCGCCCACAAGCTGCAGGCGATTGTGCTGGATAAGACCGGTACCCTGACGCAAGGGGAACCGGCTGTTACCGACATCGTGACGCATAACGGGTTTGACGAAAGCGAGGTGTTACGCCTGGCCGCTTCTGCCGAGCGGGGATCAGAGCATCCCTTAGGAGAGGCGATCGTCGAAGCAGCCCGGGCCCGGGGTCTCCCCCTAGACGATGCCGGTAACTTTGCCGCCGTTCCCGGTCATGGTATCCGCGCCACCGTGGGAACCCAGGCCGTATTGATCGGCAACGCCAGGTTCATGCAAGAGGCAGAGATCACCTTTGGTAAACTGGTCGAGGTGGCAGACAGGCTGGCCGGGGAGGGGAAGACCCCCATGTACGTGGCGGTGAACGGACGGGGAGCCGGCATCATCGCCGTGGCCGATACGCTCAAGCCGCATGCCCAGGCAGCGGTCGATGCCCTGCACCATCTGGGACTGGAGGTGCTCATGATCACCGGGGACAACCGGCGCACCGCTGAAGCGATCGGCCGGCAGGTGGGAATCGACCGGGTGCTGGCCGAGGTCCTGCCGGATCAGAAGGTCGATCAGGTAAAGCAGCTCCAGGCGGAAGGGAAGGTCGTAGGGATGGTTGGAGACGGCATCAACGATGCCCCGGCGCT
>RFHZ01000049.1 GCA_003696125.1 Nitrospinota bacterium | reverse complement strand
TTCTGCATAATCCCAGATGGTACGGGAGACCTCTACCATCTCTGTCTCTCGCTGCTGCAAAAACTCCAGGAGTTGTTGTTTTTGAGGGGTAAGTGTGGACATTTTCCTTTTGCTCCTCTCTGCGAACCTCTACCACCAAGACACAGCAAGTTTCCCCCCTCTTCCGCTGTGTCCCTATCCTCTAATCCTTACTCTTCCCAGATCGACAAAGCGGAGGTCACAACCGGTACGGCTGGCGCTCCACTCCGTCTTTCCCTGCGAGATCCTACCCTTCCCGGCTGGGTAACACGACGGTCGCCTTGCCGATGGTGGTGGTCTGTCCCTCCTGGTTCTCCGAACGGATATCACACTCGATATAGTGCTCACCGTTCTGCGTATACTTCTTGGTGACCACCCCCTTGCAGGTAATGGTGTCCCCAGGTCTGGCCATCCCCCGGTAGCTCACGCCGAACTTGCGCAGGGACAGGGGAGGGAAGCAGTCGGTTAAGAGCTGGGCAAGCCAGGCACCGCTGAGGAGGCCGTGCACAATGACCCCGGGCAAACCGGCCTTCAGGGCAAAGTCCTTGTCATAATGGATCTCATAGAAGTCCCCTGAGGCGCCGGCGTACTGGACCAACTGGCGTGTGGTCGGTTTCTTGACCAGGGGAGGCAGTTCATCACCCACGTTTAACTCTTCCCAGTACTGAAATCGGGTTCCCATCTCTCTTCCCTCCTCTCCTATTCCCGGCGAATCCCGGTATTGCGTGCCTTGGCCACCACCGTCCCCTCCTGATTGGTGTAGGTTACCTCGGTGATGATGAAGACCATCTTCCCGGTCCGTCCCGTCTTCTCCGTCACATCGGTATACTTGGCCGTGACGGTGATCCGGTCTCCAGGATGAATCGGATGAAAGTACTCGTATTCATTCCCCCCATTCAGGCGCACCCGTCCAAACTCCATCTTTAAATCGGGAAGCTCACGGGGGAGAAAGGTGCAGAAGAAGGTTGGAGGCGCAATGATCCCCTTTAACCCCGCCTTTTTGGCTGCTTCCTCATCGTAATAGATCGGGTTAGGATCTCCGATAGCCTCGGCAAACTTGCGGATCGCCCCCTTCTCCACCTCATAGGTCACCGGGGCCGACTCTTTCCCCAGCACACTCCTGTCAAACTCGACCATGGTCGTTTCCTCCTCATGCCGTGCAAACTTTAACTCCCTGCTTTCCTCTTCCTTCTGCCTACCTTGGTCAGACTCGCCAGAGACCGGATCTTTCGTTCTGGCCCCTTCTGCGGTAAAGGTCTTCAGACAGCCGATTCCCTGTACTTATAAAGGAAAAGGGTTCACGCTGTCAAGGGAGATCGGCGAAAGGGGAAAGAGCATCCAGTGCAAATGCCAGACTCCACAGAGGCTTGCGTTTTGGGGTCTCCTGTGTTATGGTGTTGCAGGTTAGGAATGGTAAGGTCATTAGCAGGAGCCGACCCTGGTCATGCACCCGGACCGGGAGGACGGAGAGGAGGGAATATGCTCACGTTTCGGCATCGTCTCATACGCAATACCCTGCTTGTCTGCAGTCTCCTCTGGATCGGAACTGTCTCCGCAGTGCTGGCCACGCATGAGGCAGATCATCGCTTCACCATCTATGGAAGTGTGCGGGATGGGAGCAGCTTTCCCGGGAAACCGCTGGCCGGACGGGAAATCGAGGTGCGCGATGGGGAGAGTGGCCAGCTTTTACAACGGGGGAGAACAGATCAACAAGGCCGCTACTCCCTCCTCTTACACGTCCACAACGCCGATCTGGGGAGAGTGGTGACCGTACAGACTCCAGGGGCCCAAAAGCGCCTCGAGCTCCGCTTTAATCCTGTTGACCGCACCACAGAACGGCGGGAACAGGTTGACCTGGTGGTCTTCCCCAGGTAAAGAGACCAGAGGTGCGGTCAAAAGGAGATTTCGATGCGTGAACAATCTTCGCAGATCGGGTTGGCACAATCTTCGCAGATGGCTCGAGCGCATGACTCGCAAAGGCCATACAGCTCGAGCTTCCGGCTCAGAATCTTGTAGCGATGCGAGGTCGCGATGGCCACCTGGAACTTTTCCATCTCGGGGCTATGAAACTCGGTGATCTTCTTGCAGCGGATACAGATCAGATGCGCATAATGTCTCCGGTCATAGACATGATCGTATCGTGTCTGTCCATCACCGAACTGGCGTTTCGCCGCCAGGCCACACTCGCAGAAAAGATTCAGGGTACGGTAAACGGTAGCGAGACCGATGGAAGGTTCGTACTTGCGAATCTCCTCGTACAGCTCTTCAGCCGAGATATGTCTATCTGCGCGCAGGAAGCCTTCCAGGATGACCTCCCGCTGTCTGGTCAGACGAAGATTGTTCTGGGCCAGGTATTCGACTAAGGCTTCTTTTTCGTGCATTGTTCTCTCCATGAGCATACGTTGGGCGGGTGCTGTACCCGCCTGGTACTACTAAAGTACCATAGAGCAGGAGAAGGGTCAAGGGTTTTATGAACAGGTGGATTACCTGCGCAGGTGTGATTGCGGTTTTGCTGCTCTGGGGGGTACTCCCTGTCTTTTCCCTGTCTGCCCAGCTTCTGGCCTCCGGGGTCGCCATCCGCACCGGCCCCGGCCCAGACTACCCTCTGCTCCAGGTGGCAGACCTGCTGGGGCGGTTTCCGGTCCTGGAACAGCAGGGGGAATGGGTCCGCCTGCGTCTGGCAGGCGGGTCCACCGGCTGGATTCATACCCGCTGGATCACCGCATTCATCGAGGATGAACGGCAGAAGGCTGAGGGGTACACCACCTGGCCTCCAGGCTGGCATCTCTGGCTGGAGATCCCTTTCCCTGGAGGCCAGCAGCCGTAATAACACGTCGGAGAGGAAACGCCAACCGGTGCAAGTGGGAAGGAGGAACAGGGCATGCGTCTGGCAGGAAAAGTGGCTATTGTTACGGGAGGGGGAACAGGGATCGGTCAGGCAACCGCGGTACTCTTTGCCCGGGAAGGGGCTGCCGTCGTGGTGGCGGGTCGCAGAGCAGGCAAGCTGGAGGAAACGGTAGGCCTGATTACCGGGCAGGGGGGA
>RFHZ01000048.1 GCA_003696125.1 Nitrospinota bacterium | reverse complement strand
TTCCACCCTGGGGAAGATCGGTGAGAGGTACAAGTCGGCTTACTGCGCAGCCAAGCACGGCGTAATCGGTCTCACCAGATCGGTGGCACTAGAGGTGGCCGAGTACAACATCACGGTCAACGCCATCTGTCCCGGTTTAACCAGAACCCAGATCGTCGAAAATCAGCTCGATAGCCTTGCCCAAACCCATCAGATCCGGCGAGAAGAGGTGTTAGATAAGGTCTTCTTCCCCCATATCCCCCAAAAGCGCATCCTCGATCCGAGCGAAATCGCCGAGTGTGTCCTCTTTTTAGTTTCGGATAAGGGGTTTGCTGTGACCGGCCAGGCGATAAATGTGTCCGCCGGCTGGGTGATGCATTGAACAAACCGTCAACCTGAAGAGGAGAAAGAGATGGAACGTAAGGAATTGCTAAACGATGTTATCGCCTATTTCCGTTCCTCGGATCACTGGAGACGAACCCTCGCCCTTCTGCAGGACCCAGACCCGGAGAATACCCACATCCACTCTTACGTCTATACCTCCATCCATCCAGAATCCCTAGAAGAGATCATCGTTCGCTACTTTGCGATGCGAGGATGGCCGAGTGTGCGCAAGATCGATTGGGTCAGACCGCGTCCTGGTCTCGGCTCTCTCCATGGCATCGAGCCCCAGGGAAAACCGCATTTCGATTTTCACTGGATCTATAAACCCGATGTCGGTGTCCAGGCTGCCGATGGGATCGAGAACGGCTCCAACCTGCTCATCTGGAACCGCTGGTACATCGAGGAATTCTATCGCGATTTTCCCTTCCGCCAGGCAGGACCGGCAGAAGAAGAGGCTCTTCGCCAGTATTTCTCTTCCGCCCACTGGGAAAAGGGGCTGGAGATCGTGATGGCTCCCAACACCACCCATATGCACTTCTACGTCGAGGCCAGCCTTCATCCTGATGTGATTCGCCAGTTTGCCCTCGCAGCGCTTCGGGAACGGGGCTGGAAGGTCTATTATGTCTGCCCCAACATCTACCTGGTGGGGAAGGAGTATACCGGAAAGCTGGTCTTTATGGGCCAGGAGCCGGAAAAGGTCTATGATATCGGGTGGAAGTTTAATCCTGACGTTATCATCAAGCCGACCGAAATCCCGTGGAATTTCCCCGAGCCGATCGGCTATGATGTGATTACCTGGGAGATGATCGAAGAAGAGATCAACCAGCACCCGTACCTGAAACTCACCCCAGAGGAGATCAGCAGTGTGGTAGAGGCCTGCACGCGCAGCTAGCCCGAGCCGCTACTGGGCGAGCCAGCCTCCATCGACCGGGATGATGGCGCCGGTGATAAAGCGGGAAGCATCACTGGCCAGGAAGACGGCCAGTCCCCCGATCTCTTCCGGGTCTCCAAAACGCCGTCCCAGTGGTACCCGGTCGGCCAGAAAACGAAAATACTCGGAATCTTGCCTGGCCTGGGCGTTGAGGTCGGTCATGAAGGGTCCCGGGGCAATGGCGTTGACCGTGATGTTATAAGGAGCCCATTCTATGGCCAGGGCTTTGGTCATCAGGTGGATAGCCCCTTTACTGGCGCAGTAGGGGACACGGTGAGGGAGGCCGACCTCCCCCATGATGGAACCGATCATGATGATACGGCCTGACCGGCGGGCTTTCATATGGGGAGCCACCGCCTGGCAGCAGAGAAAAGGACCGGTAATGTTTGTATCCATGATCTGTTGCCAGGTTTCCAGGGAAAAGGTCTCCATGGGCTGGCGGATGTTGATCCCGGCGTTATTGATCAGGATATCGATCTGTCCCCACTGTTCCAGCACCGTATCGACCATGCGATGGATCTGGTCAGGCTTGGTCACATCACAGGCAACGGCCAAAGCGTCCCGGCCGGTCTGGGAACGCAGCTCCTCGGCTGTGGCTTCGCAGGTTGGGAGATGCCTGCTGGCCACGGCCACGCGGGCACCTGCCGTTGCCAGAGCCAGAGCCATAGCCTTGCCCAGGCCCCTGCTCCCTCCGGTAATCAACGCCACCTTCTGCTGCAAATCGAATGGATACGATTTCATCCTTACGCTCTGCTCCTCTGTTCTCTCTGCCATACCTGCTCATGACCCCGCATCGACTTTAGGAAGAACCAGGACAGCATCAACGGCATGCTCTCTGTAGTATACCCCAGCTCATGCGGTGGCGCAAGGAGAAGATCCCTGGCCATAAAAAAGACTTGCACTGTGCCTCGACTCAGCGTATAAATCTATAGCGACGCAACTCCTTCCCCCTGCTGGTAGGGTGGTATCCATGGTAACCAGAGAAGGAAAAGTGGTGATGAATGAACTGATCCGATTGACGGCAGTAGAAGCGGTAGACCTCCTGGCACGCCGGGTGGTATCTCCTCTTGAGCTGATCGAGGCTGCTGTGGAGCGGATTACGGCAGTCGAACCCCAGATCAATGCCTTGCCCACTCTCTGTGTTGACCGGGCCAGGGCCCATGCCCGTAAGCTGATGGAGAAGAAGGAAGGCGGGATGTTGCATGGACTCCCTATTGCGGTCAAGGATCTCAAAGAGGTGGCCGGCGTCCGGACGACATACGGTTCACCGATCTTTGCCGACTATATCCCCTCTCGTTCCGATCTGATGGTAGAGATCCTGGAGCAACGGGGTGCTGTTGTGCTGGCCAAGTCCAATACCCCGGAGTTTGGTGCCGGTGCGAATACCTTTAACGAAGTCTTCGGCCAGACCCGCAATCCCTGGGATACTCGCTGCACCTGTGGAGGGTCGTCGGGAGGCTCGGCGGCTGCCCTGGCTGCCGGAGAGGTGTGGCTGGCTACCGGCTCAGATCTGGGGGGGAGTCTCCGTATCCCGGCGAGTTACTGTGGCGTGGTAGGGCTCCGTCCCAGTCCTGGTCGGGTCCCTCATGGCCCTTCCCCCCTCCCCTTCTCTACCCTGGCCGTTGCCGGTCCCATGGGACGCACGGTAGGAGATGTGGCCCTCATGCTGGATGCGATGGTGGGGGAGTACGCGAGTGATCCCCTCTCTTTACCTGCCCCCCCCACCCCCTTTCTGGAAGCGGTGAAGCATCCACACCCCCCCAGGCGGGTTGCCTATAGCGCTGACCTGGGACTGGCACCTGTGGACCAAGAGGTTGCGGAGATCTGTGCCGGGGCGGTACGCACCTTCAGCGATCTGGGAGCAGAGGTGGTGGAGGCCTGTCCTGATCTGCACGATGCCGGGGAGATCTTTCAGGTGTTGCGGGCAGCCCTGTTTGCCGCCACCAAGGCAGAACTCCTGGCCACTCACCGTGACCTGCTTAAGCCCGAAGTCATCTGGAACATCGATCAGGTACTCAAACTGACGGCAGAAGAGATCGGACGGGCCGAGAGGGCACGAGGGGAATTGTATCAGCGAACCGTTACCTTCTTTGCAACGCATGACCTCCTGGTCTCTCCCACGGTTATCGCCCCCCCTTTTGATGTAAACATCCGCTATCTGACGCAGGTAGCAGGAGTCGAATTCGAGACCTACATCGACTGGCTGGTCCTCACCTTTGCCATTACCCTGACCGCCTGCCCAGCCCTTTCTCTCCCCTGTGGGTTTACCAGAGACGGTTTGCCGGTGGGACTCCAACTCGTCGCTCCTCCTCGTGGAGAGGCGGCCTTGCTCAGTGCGGCTGCTCTGTTTGAAGCGGCCCATGACTTTGCCCGGCAGGTACCCCTGGATCCGCGTACCCCCTCTCATGCGTTGCAGGGGTAGAGAGGAGAGAGAAGAAAGCTTGCGTGTTGAGACAAAATTTAGTAGCATAGCGGTGCTGTTGTCTTTTCCCTGGGGGAGTCCCTGCAGAGACAGGTATTCACGGGCTGGCGAGAGGAGATGCAGAAGGAGGGTGGGATGTACGACGTGCTGATTACCGGAGCCAGGGTGATGGACGGAACGGGAAATCCGTGGTACTATGGTGATGTGGCGCTTACCGGTGATCGGATCAGCCGGATAGCTCCACCCGGCCAGCTCACGCCCGACAAAGCCAGGGAGGTGGTCCTGGCAGAGGGACTGGTGGTGTGCCCGGGGTTTATCGATATCCAGAGCCATTCTATCATCCCCTTTTTGACCGACCGGCGGTCGGTTTCGAAAGTCACGCAGGGGGTAACCACGGAGATCATGGGGGAACTCTGGACCCCGGCCCCTTTCGGGGGAAAACGCTCCTCCCCTTTCCTCTCCGGTTTCGGCATGGTCTCTGCCGCTGCCGAGGAGCAGGCACGGCGCTGGACCCGCTTTGGTCACTGGCTGGAGGAATTGGCCACCCTGGGGGTTTCGGTTAACTTCGGCTCCTTTCTCGGGGGTGCCACCGTGCGCGAGTATGCCAAG
>RFHZ01000495.1 GCA_003696125.1 Nitrospinota bacterium | reverse complement strand
CCCATACCCAGGCGGTAAAGAATGCGGTGCAGGCCGGAGCACGGGGACTGGTCATGACCGATTTCCGGCCGGAGATGTTTATCCACGGCGGTATCGAGGCCGACTTCGAAGCCCAGGCACCACTCTGCCGCCGGCTGGCCGCGATCTTCGAGGCGGGAAAGCGCGTGCATCTGAGCACACCGGCAGGAACCGATTTACACCTGGATGCCACCGGACGCCGGGGCAACGCGTTGACCGGTATGGTTGCGCCGGGACAGTTCTCCACCATCCCGAACATCGAGGCGAACTTCTCTCCGGTGGAGGGATCAGCCGAAGGCGTGATCGTGGCCGACGCCAGCATCCCCTACCTGGGGATCGGGGTACTCACCGAACCGGTGCGGGCCAGGGTGCAAAAGGGAGTCATCACCCATATCGAAGGGGGAGCCCAGGCCGAGGTGCTCCGCCAAAACCTGGCTGCCCAGGAGGACCCGCATGTCTATAACATCGCCGAGCTGGGTGTCGGTTTGAACCCGCAGGCCCGCCTGTGCGGGATCATGCTAGAGGATGAAGGGGTGCTGGGGGTTGTCCACATCGGTATCGGCACCAATATCACGCTGGGAGGCACGGTCAAAGCCAGGGTCCATTACGATCTCTTGATGCACCGGGCAACACTCACCGTTGATGATCAGGTGGTGTTGCGCGACGGAGAACTGACCTTTGCATAGGAGGGAAATCCATGCCCGCTGATCACACCATCTTATCCACCGTGGAAACACCTCGCGTGTTGCTCGACTACGACCGGCTGGTGGCCAACATCCGCTGGATGCAGCAGATCGCGGACACGCACGGCGTGGCGCTACGACCCCACATCAAGACGCACAAGTGCCTGGAGATTGCCCGCCTCCAGATGGAGGCAGGAGCGGTAGGAATCACGGCGGCCAAGACGGAGGAGGCGCTCAAGTTCATGGCCGACGGGATCCGTTCCGTGACCCTGGCCCATCCCCTGGTCAGCGCGGTGAAGATCGATAGACTGCTCACCGCTGCCCGCACCCATGGGACCGAGCTGCGCTTCATCGTGGATAGCATGACCGGTATCCAGGCGATGGCGACAGCAGCGCGTCGTCACCAGACCACCCTCCACCTCTTCCTCAAGATCGATGTGGGCCTGCACCGCTGCGGGGTACGGGAAGAAGACCCCCGCCTGCTCCCCCTGGTCCGTCGCATAGAAGAAGATCCCTCCTTGCGCTTTGTCGGACTCCTCTCCCATGCCGGTCATGCGTATGGGGCCAAGGATAGAGAAGGAGTGCGGGCGGTGGCGCGGGAAGAGTGCGCCATCCTGAACCGGGTACGACAGCGACTCGAGGAGGCGGGGATCCGGGTGGCCGAGGTCTCGGTCGGCTCCACCCCGACCGCCATTGCCAGCGATGCCTATGAGGGGATTACCGAGATGCGACCCGGTAACTACGTGTTTCTGGACCGGATGCCGCTGGGACTGGGACTCATCGACCGCTCCCAGATCGCCCTTTCCGTGCTGGCCATGGTGGTGAGTGCAAACGACGAGTACCTGATCATCGATGCCGGGTCAAAGGTGCTCAGCTCAGACCTGGGTCCACACGGCATGCAGGGGATCGAGGGGTACGGCGTGGCCTATCCGGTTGCGGACTTTGACAGCGGGAAAAACGGCTTAACCGTGGTCCGGCTCTCCGAAGAGCATGGCTTCCTGCGCCGCAACGGTTTTGACCTGCCTGTCGGCTCGCTGGTGCGTATCCTCCCCAATCATGCCTGTGTCGTGGCCAATCTGGCCGACCACTACCTGGTGCTGGGCAAAGAGGCGACCCCGGTCCAGTGGCCGGTGGTGGCCCGCGCCCTGGTCCGCTAGGCTCGTCCAACCAGGCGTACCAGCCTGAGAGGCGAATCGCCATGAAGACGTACAACACGGCGGTCGTGGTCATCCCTCCCCAGGAGGTATGGCCTCCCATCCAGGCCATTCGCGAGCAGCACGACCGGCAGATCAGGCGGTGGATGCCCCACATCACCATGCTCTACCCTTTCCGTCCCCGGGAGGAGTTCCCAGTCCTGGCAGAGCGTTTTGCCGCGGTGTGTGCTCAGCAGGACCCTTTCCCCATTACCCTGGCCACCTTCCGCTCCTTTCAGCATGCCCGGCAGCGCTATACCCTCTGGCTGGCCCCGGAACCAAAAGAACCACTGGTGCAGCTCCAGACCCTTCTCTGGCAGGTGGTTCCTGATTGTGACGATGTGCGGCGTTACCGGGGAGGGTTCACCCCCCACTTGAGTGTAGGGCAGGCGCAGGGAGAGGCGGCCAGCCAGCTCTTATCCAGCCTACAGGAGACCTGGCAGCCGGTCACCTTTCTCGTCGATGCGGTGAGCCTGATCTGGCGGGACAGCCCACCGGACGATGTGTTTCGCGTCGGGCAGGTGATCAGGCTCGGGTCATGAGCTGCTCGATCGCTTCCCTGGCCGGTAAGGACTCCTGCGCTCCCCGCTGCGTAGTGGACAGGGCACCGGCTGCATTGGCAAAACGGATCGCTTCGGAAAGCGGTCTGTGCATGGCCAGGGCGGCAGCCAGCGCTCCGTTGAACGCATCACCGGCTGCCACGGTGTCGATGGCCTGAACCGGAAAGGCAGGGAAGTGCTCTCCCCGTCCCCCACTGTAAAGCAATGCCCCCTGCGCGCCCAGGGTAACGATGACCTGACGGCAGCCCCGGGACTGTAATACGGCTGCTGCTCTCTCCGCTTCCTCCAGGCCGGTCACCTCCATCCCGGCCAGATCCCCTGCTTCCCGCTCATTGGGGGTGAGGATATCGACCAGCGGGTAGATAGACGAAGGCAAGGGGGTGGCTGGAGCCGGATTCAGGATCGTTGTTATCCCCTGTGCCCTGGCCAGGCGCAGGCCCTGCTCCACGGTAGGAAGCGGGATCTCCAGTTGGGTCAGGAGCAGGGAAGTCCCGGCAGGAAAAAGGGTCAGGGCCTGCAGATCCTGCACGCTGAAACGCCAGTTGCTCCCCGGGGCAACGATGATCTGGTTGTTCCCCTCCCGGTCGATGGCGATGAGCGCCACGCCGGCCGGTGCTTCCGGATCACGTACCAGTCCTTCTGGCGGAAGACCAGAGCGGATGAGGTGCTCGTAGAGCAGATTTCCGTAAGCATCGGTGCCGATCTTGGCCAGCAGGTGGACCGTTGCCCCGACTTTCAGGGCAGCCAGCGCCTGGTTGGCTCCTTTGCCCCCATACGATACCATGAATTCCCCGCCGGTAACCGTTTCTCCGGGACGCGGTAAGCGATCAGCTTTGACCGTCAAATCGGTGTTGGCACTGCCCAGTACGACAATGTGTGCTCTCATAGACGCTCCAGAAAAAGGGAGAGAAAACGTGAGACATCGACATCAAAACAGACCTCGGCATTGGGAGGCCTTTTCCAGACCGGTTTGAGGGGACGCCGATCCGCTACGGTCATCCCTTCTGTTATCTCTCCTTCGGTTTCTATCTCCACGTGTAACTGCTCTGTAGAGACCAGGGAGGGATCGATAGCGACCCCAACGGCAAGCGGGTCGTGAAGGGGCATGCTCGCCTCCCCCTCTCGCTCCTCGCTGAAGGCGAACAGCCCGGATGTGCAGTCGCAGATGAACTGGCTGACCCTTGTCTGGCGGGGAGCAATCGCTGTCTGCACCACCTGCGGGGTCAGCCGGACCTTGCGGGTGACATCCAGGCCGACCACGGTGAGAGGAAGCCCGGCAGCAAAGACGATCTGCGCAGCATGCGGATCGACATAGATGTTGAATTCCGCCACCGGCGTGATGTTTCCCGGCACACCGAAGGCTCCTCCCATCACCACGATGCGCTTTACCCTGGCCATCTGCTCTCTATCTTTTTCGATGGCCGCAGCGATGTTGGTGAGCGGTCCCAGCGCGATCAGGGTCAGCGGGTCTGGACTCGTGGAGAGGTGAAAGAGGATCTCTTCCTCTGCTGCCCGTTGAGAGAGGGT
>RFHZ01000494.1 GCA_003696125.1 Nitrospinota bacterium | reverse complement strand
TCGGGAACCATCCCGGCCACGGATAACACACCGTCCTGTATGTCCTGTCACCGGGCTCACGGCTCAGTAAACCCCTTCGGGCTGATCTATACCTTTAACGACCCTACTAATGGGGGACAGCTCAAGATCGAGAACGGGGATACCGGAACAGGAACCGCCACCATCAAGGCCACCTGTAACAAGTGCCATAAGAAAGGGATCTAACCCCTCCTCTCACTGGTGCTAGCCAGCAGGCAGGACGTTTCCCCTTCCTCCCGTCGGCGGAGAGGAAGGGGAAACAGGGGATTCACTGTGGACTGGACAGAGAGGGGAGGTGAAAGAAGGTGAGGTTCTGGCCTGTGGCACGGCTGATGGTGGGATTGACCATGGCCCTGCTCCTGGGTGGGTTTCCCTGGATTTGCCGGGCCGCTCCGCCGAGCATTCCGCTTCCGTACCACAACGGCTCTACCCTGGTCTGCTCCGACTGCCATGCCATGCATGCCAGCCAGCAGCACAGCTACAGCGGGGGAAACAGCTCGTCTCCTCCCGGTGGTCCACCGGAGACTTATCCCTGGTCTACCACCCCCAACTCGAAGCTGCTCCGGCAGGCAACGGCCCTGCAGGTGTGTCTCTCCTGTCACGACGGCCAGGTCGGGGTGCCGGATGTCTTGAAGGATGATGTGAACGGGTTGGGAGACAAGCGTGCTGCTGGCTTTTTCCCGGCCGATCCTGAAACGACGACTTACAACGGGCACAATCTCGGGGCCAATCCGGGTTCTCTCTGTACCCGCTGTCACTTCAATATTCCGGCCCAGTTTCCGGTGGCCCAGGTGACCTGTACCGACTGCCATAACCCGCATGGGAACGGGAACTACCGTAATCTCCAGTGGGCCTCGGCTCCTGGCAGCGAGCCTCCCATCATCGCCTTTACCGATACCACGGGTATCAACAAATACAGTCAAGATCATGTCGGGTACGCTGCTCCTGCTGCGGGGGATAACACCTGGCGAGAGGTCACCAACATGTGTTCGTCCTGTCATCACTCCAGTGTGTTCTACGTGACCACGACCAGCCCGCATAAGAAACATCCGGGGACCTACAGCGAGAGCGGGAAGTATGCCCCCATAAACCGGTCAGGCGCCAATACCGATCCGAATAACTGGGTCAACGGCACCAACGGATTCAGCATCGGCCGGCTCCCCTTCCTGGTGCAGGGAGCAACGAACTTTACCGAAGCGCGTACCGTTGCCGCCAACAACGAGGTCTTCTGCCTCTCCTGTCATAAGGCCCACGGATCGGGAAACGCCTTTGGCCTGCGCTGGGAGTATTCCATCGGCGCCGGTGACACCCATAAGGCCGGCTGCCAGCAGTGCCACAACAAGTAAGGTGTTGCCCACACCAAGATTCCCTGTCCTGGCTTCTTCTTTGCCGGGGAAGCCTGGCATGGCCAGTCCACCCCGTCCCTGACAGGAAATATTGAGTATAATATCCTTGTAGGAACCATCGGGTGTATGCGGGACCATAGAGGCGTTGCGAGAGAGAGGGAAGGGTGTTGTAACCCACATGTTACCCTATGGAAGAGCGTATTCAGGTATTCGGACTCTGATCTTCTCCGGCTTTCTCCTCGGCTGGAGTATATTCTCCGCTGGTGCCGGGGATTTCCACTACGCCAACACCCTCCTCTGCTCTGACTGTCATGTTATCCATTATAGCGAAACCCATCTGTACGGGGGAGGACCTGGCCCTGACCCCTTCCTGGCCCCGGGTGGTCCTTTCCCCTATCTGCTTAAGAATACCCAAAGCCAGATCTGCCTCTCCTGTCACGATGGGAGAACCGATACGCCGGATGTGCGAGGAACCAACACGAACAGCTATGTCCGGGCGGCCGGGCAACTGAATGTGCAGGGGGATGGGGTGGAGGGGACAGGGCATACCCTGGGTTCTACGGCAGCTCCTCCGGGCGGGACCTGGAGTAATCCGGGCCTCCAGTGCCAGCACTGCCACGACCCGCATGGGAATGCTTACTACCGGAACCTGGTACCCAACCCGGGAACCGGGTCTGGGAAGTATGTGACCTATATGACCGGAACCACGTACAGCGGTACCTATGCCATTCAACAACTCGCCGATACACCGATGGCCACCCACTACGCGGCCAGCAACATCAGATACCGCCAGACTCAGGTCAGCTCGACCGACTTCGGGCTCTCTGAATGGTGCTCCGGCTGTCATGGGAATTTCCACGGTGCGGGTGGAGCTGCCAACATGGGGGGGTCGGCAAGCGGCGATACCGGGACCACCCCCTGGCTCAGGCATCCGACACGCGATGTGACCATGGCGGAAGGGGTGGCGAATCAGCATATCGACCCGTCACACTGGTTTTCGGCCCTGGCTTCCCGGGTCCCGGTGGTCTCACCGAGCGGAACCATCCCGGGCACGGCCGGTACCAGCGACAACGAGGTCTTCTGTGGTTCGTGTCATAAGGCACACGGCTCTCCGAATCGCAAGGGGTTAATCTTTGACGACGAGACCACGGCCACCCTGGAGGATGGCACGTCTATGCTGCAGACGTGCCAGCAGTGCCATTATCAATGACGAGGCATCCGGTTAGAGGTGACGACGGTGCAAAAGAGGTGGCGATACACTCTACGCTTTCTGGGTATCCTGCTCGCACTGGGCCTGGTCGCCTGCAGTGCCTTTCCTCCCTTCCCCCCTCCGGAGAAGAGAGCAGGAGAAGGGCGCTTTCTCCTCTATCTGAACGGCCCCAGCAAGACCCCTTTTGCTATCACGGTAGAACTGGCCTCTCTAGACGTAGAGCGGGAAGATGGTGCCCGCTTTTCCCTGCTGTCCCACCCTCTCCGCCTCCACTCCCTGGAGATTGTAGGAGGACAACTCCTCCTGGCAGAAACCTTCCTCCCAGAGGGGAGGTACACCGCTCTTCTTGCCCGCATCCGGAAAGCCCAGCTCTCCCAGGAGGGGAAGACGATCGATCTTGCTCTCCCCAAGGAGGCTTTTCGCTTCAACACCACTTTCACCATCCGTCCTGGAGAGGTGACCCCGCTCTTCATGACCTGGGAAGTAGAGGGGAGTATCGAGCGGGAAACCATCTTTCATCCTGCCTTTCTCTTCGCAGGCAAGTCCCATGCTCCCCGTGGAGTCCTGGCCTATGTGAGCAATGAGGGCTCGGATACCGTCTCGGTAATCGATCGCGCCACCGACCAGGTCATCTCTGTGCTGGCCGTAGGGGAAAAACCGCGGGGGATTGTGGTTGCTCCGGACTCCTCCAGAGCCTTTGTCGTAAACGCCGCTTCCCATACCCTGACCGTGCTCGACGTCAACACCAGCCGGGTCCTGCACACCATAAACCTGGAGCTGGGGGGAAATCCTTCTGACCTGGCCATCACGCCGGATGGACAGACCCTCTATGTGGTGAATACGGCTTTAAATACGGTTTCGGTCGTCAGCGCAACGAGTTTCCAGCTCATCCAGACCATCCCGGTAGGCCAGAGACCGGTAGCGGTGGCCATAACTCCGCAGGGAGACAGGCTCCTGGTGGTCAACAGCGCTTCGAATACGATCTCGGTCATCGATACCTTTCGTAACCAGGTCATGGCCACGATTGCCGTCGATTTCCGTCCCTCCGATGTGGCTATCGATCTGGCCGGAACGCAGGCCTTTGTCTCTCACCTGGGTTCTCCCCAGCTTGCCCTGCTCTCCCTGCCTCTGCTGCGCGTCACCCAGATGCTCAATGCCGGTCCAGCCGCAGCGGTACTGCCCGATGAGGTAAAGGGGAGGGTATTCCTGGCCCAAAGCCATCTACAGCGCGTCTCCGTGTTTGATACCGTTCTGAACAGCGAAATCGATGCGGTAACGGTGGGAAAGGCTCCCCATTACCTGGCTCTGGACCCGGACCGGGGAAAGCTTTACGTGGTGAATCAGGGGTCGGATAGTGTCACGGTCATCGATACCGCCTCGCGTCAGGTCAAGGCAACCATTCCGGTAGGGAAACGCCCTTATGCCATGGCCATAGTCCGCTAAGGGAGGAAAAAGTGAAGCAGGCTCAACGCTGCGTGCGCATGACTCTAGGTATCTGTTTTACCCTTGCCCTCTTCCCTGCCCTCCTCCTCGCTTATGGAGGGGTGTATACCCTGACGAAACATGGTGACCCGCTCAGCGGGGTGCAGCGAGATGTGTCTTTGCCTCGTGGGGACTGTAATCAGTGTCACCTGCCCCATTCCGGTTACCCCTTTTTCCCCTTTGCCGATCATACCAATGCTCTCTGCTATAGCTGTCACAACGGGGCAGGGGCTCTACAGATCTACCAGGGACAGGCAGTCTATGACCTCTCCACGCATGCCACCAGCGCCTCGATGGTATGGCCTTCTCCTCCCCCGGCCCGCCAGGCCGGTGATTGGGGAGAGTGTGTCAACTGCCACAATCCTCACGGGTACAAAGACGGCACCGGCCTGGTACCGCATATGGTGTGGCGACGGGAGGAGAATCTGTGTAAGGAGTGCCACGATGGGAGCCCGGCGAGCGACGTGTACACCGAGATCGGCAAGGTGTCCAGCCATCCGGTAACCACCTATTCTGGCCGGCATGCCGCTGATGAGGGAGGGGACAGCAGCAAGTTCGGTACGGCCAACCGGCATGCCGAATGTGTGGATTGCCATAATCCCCATTGGGCCAAGACCGACTCGCCTTCGCCTCCGGATGCCAGCAGCCGCCTTAAAGGGGTGAGCCGCATCGTGGTAGGACTGGGACGCACCCTGACCTATACCGGCCCGGCGGATACCACGGCGGTAAAGGAGTACGAGATCTGCTACAAGTGTCACTCGAGCTGGACCACGCTCCCGGCCGGAACCACGGACAAGGCGGCCGAGTTTGATCCGGCGAACGGCTCGTTTCATCCGGTCGAAGCGGTGGGGAAGAACACCGATATCGATTCCCGGACCCTGGTGGCCCCGCTGACGGCGACAAGCCAGGTGTACTGCACGGACTGTCATACCAGTGACAATACAGGGGTGCGGGGTCCCCACGGGTCGATCTACGCTCCCATCCTGAAAAAGGCCTATTTTACCGGTGATAACTCTTCCCCTCCCTCTACCGATGTCTGCTTTGACTGTCACGTCTCCACCCAGTACCTGACCGACACCCGGGCTTCAAACAGCACCTACACCCATTTCCGGGATGGAACCAGCAGTGGGTCCAAGAACTTCCACTATGTGCATACGGTAAAAGACGCCCAAACCTCGTGTAAAACCTGTCACTATAACATTCACGGAACCACCAGTGCCCACCTGATCGTCTTTAACACGGCCGTTGTCAGCTCATCTGGTGGACAGATCCGGTACGAGCACCGGAGCGATGGAGGGGCCTGCACCCTGAAGTGTCATGGCAAGGACCACAACCCGAAGAGCTACCGGTGGAAGTAAGGAAGAGGGCAGTCACCGGGGTGAGGAGTCAGGGATATGCTTTGGAAGACAGGTCTTCTGCTATTCGTAGCCCTCCTCTTCTCCCTTTCCTCTCTCTGGGGGAAGGGTGGGGTTTATACCTCTATCACCTGAAGGAGACTGTTCGCATCAATGGGGTGACCTTAGGGACAGGGATCAGTGTCAGCGTAGAGTACCAGTTCTATTACCTCTGCCTCTCCTGCCATGTCTGG
>RFHZ01000493.1 GCA_003696125.1 Nitrospinota bacterium | reverse complement strand
GAGCCGGGACTTGATCTTCAGTTCACGGATCAGGCTGGCCAGCGCCTTCCAGGTCTCGTCTTCCACAAAGATCCCGTCCTGCCGTCCCTGCTGTTCCCGTCGCCATTCGATCTCTCCCGGATAGAGGATCTCGTGAAATCCAGAGGCCAGGGGGGAGGATTTGATATAGCGGGTCAGATCCTGCGTGGCAACTCGGAACTCTTCCAGAGGACGGAAGACCTCGGTGTTGATGACGATGATAAAGGTTCCATTGCCCCAGCGCGTCATATTCTCCCGGCTATGCCCTGCCCCGGTTAAGATACCGGCCAGCACATCTACAAGAAAGGCGAGACCGTACCCCTTGTGTCCTGCCACGCCTCCTAAAGGGAGCACCGCCCCCTCAGGAGGACCAAAGAAGGCCTGGGGGTCGGTTGCCGGATTTCCCTCGGCATCGATGATCCAGCCTTCCGGGATCTTCTCGTGCCGGAACTTTTTGATATAGAGCTTCCCCACCGCCGCCACACTGGTGGCCATATCCAGGAAGATCGGTCCTTCCAGGCCGCTGGGCACCGCGATGCAGAGCGGGTTGGTGGCAAAGCGACGCGCTATCCCGCCCCAGGGGGCGGTGGACTGCGCTCCTCCACACCCATTGGCCATCATGATACCTATCATCCCCTCTTTAACCGCCATCAGGGGATAATCGGCCAGACGTCCCACATGATAGATATTCTGGATCCCGACCGCACTGATCGCCTGGCTGCGGGCTTTGGCGATGGCCAGGCGCATGGCCTCTTCGGCCACCACCTGTCCAAAACCCCAGTTCCCGTTGATCAGGGCGGTAGAAGGGGTTTCCCGCACCACCTCGATCGGGGCTCCCGGTTTTAACTCCCCCTTCCGGATGGTCTCCACATAGTTGAGAATGAGCATGACTCCATGGGAATCGTGGCCGGTGAGGTTTCCCATCACCAGATGATCACTGACAATCCGTGCCTCTTCCTCCGAAGCACCCAGGGCCCGAAAGACATGGAACCCGATCTGCTGCAGCTCTGTGGCGGTAAATACCGGCATACTCGTCTCCTTATGGTTCTCGTCATCCCTACTCATCTGCTCCATCTGCGTGGCGCCTCGCCGGGCACACCGAAAACAGAACCCTCTGGTCTATTGTCCCCGGAACCCCGGCAGCACCAGCTTTGCGACCACACACGAATCTCTACCCAGTTATTTACGCCATCTCCTGCGCCTTTGCAAGCAAAAACAGGGACACCCTGCAGGAATGACTGTGTGCTTGACGTCACCGTGTGGACACGCTAGAATCAGGGCGTCGAGAAGACCATGGTAAGAGACAGGATCGATGCCAGATTTTGCCCGGGGAGGAGGAGAAAGACGATGAAACGCCACTTTACCCAGGTTGCCGTCATCGGGGCAGGAACCATGGGGGCTGCCATTGCCGCTCATGTCGCCAATGCCGGCATACCGGTGCTGCTGCTGGATAAGGTTCCGGATGCCTTAACCCCTGCCGAAGAGGCCAGGGGACTCACCCTGGAGAGCCCGGCCGTGCGGAACCGCATCGTACAGGAAGGGTTTGAACGTGCTCGCCAGCGAACTCCTCCTGCCTTCATGAGCCCGGAAGCGGAGAGGCTGGTGACCCTGGGGAACATTGCGGACGATCTCGGGAAGATTGCGCAGGCAGACTGGATCATCGAAGCGATCGTGGAGCAACTGGAGCCGAAACGCACCCTGATGGCGCAGATCGAAGCGGTCCGCCGTCCCGACAGCATCGTGACCAGCAATACCTCTGGACTCCCCATCGCTTCCCTGGCTGCCGGACGTAGCGATGACTTCCGGCGGCATTTCTTTGGGACCCACTTCTTCAATCCCCCTCGCTATATGCGACTCCTGGAGGTTACCCCCACGGCTGATAGCGACAGGGAGCTGGTCCAGGCGGTGGCACATTTTGCCGAAACCATGCTCGGGAAAAAGGTGGTCTTTTGTAAAGACACACCGAATTTCATCGGAAACCGGCTGCAATCGATCAGTGGAGCCTTTGTCCTGGACTATGCTTTTACCCACGGGTACACGATCGCCGAAGTCGATGCCCTGACCGGTCCCCTCATCGGCCGTCCCCGCACGGCAGTCTTTCGCCTGTACGACCTGGTAGGGATCGATGTGGCGGCACAGGTGGCCCGCAACCTGTACGATCTCATCCCGGACGACGAGTATCGCCACCTGTTACGCTCACCGGCGAGAGAAAAGGTGATCAACGGGTTGCTGGAACGCGGCTGGCTCGGGAACAAAAGCGGGCAGGGCTTTTATAAGCGGAGCAGAGACGCCGAGGGGAAACGGGTCTTTCTGGTACTCAATCCCGAGACTTTTGACTACGAAACGCCGGAAAAACCCCACTTTGAAGCGGTAGAGGCGGTGCAAGGGATCCCGGACCTCGGCCAGCGGCTTACCGCCCTCTTCGATCCTCGCTGGCAGCAGGATCGAGGGGCACGGTTCGTGTGGGCGATCATCAGCTTCCAGTTGACCTATGCCGCAGCCCGTGCCCAGGAGATCGCCTACGATCTGAAGAGTATCGACGATGCCATCCGCTGGGGTTTCAACCATCAACTCGGTCCCTTCGAGCTATGGGACAGACTCGGTGTGGCTCCCACGGTAAAGAGGATGGAAGCGGAGGGGCTACCCGTTGCCCCCTGGGTGCAGGAGATGCTGGAAGCGGGGTATACGAGCTTTTACCGGGTAGAGAACGGGCAGAAAACCGGATATTACGATTGGGAGAGCAAGAGCTATCGCGATCTCACCCCTCCTCCACGCCACCTCTCCATCGCTCCCCTCCGCACGGCCGGGAAAGTGGTGCAGCAGAACGAGAGCGCCAGCATCTATGATCTCGATGATGGGGTCTTGCTGCTCGAATTCCACTCCCGACTGAATACCATCGATGCCCCCATGCTGCAGATGATGCGGCACGCCCGCTCCCTCCTCGAAAAAGAGGGGTACGTGGGACTGGTTATCGGGAACGAAGGGGAGCACTTCTGTGCAGGAGCCAATATCCTTGCCGTGGCCACGGCTGCCCAGCAGAAGAGGTTTGCCGAGATCGAGGAGGCGATCACAGCGCTCCAGGACCTCCTGATGGCCTTCCGTTATAGTCCCAAGCCGGTCGTTGTCGCCGTCCACAACCGCGCTTTGGGTGGAGGGGCAGAGATCGTCATGCATGCTTCCCGGGTTGTGGCCCACGCGGAGAGTTACATCGGCCTGGTGGAGACGGGGGTGGGACTGGTTCCGGCCGGAGGCGGGGTCAAAGAGCTGGTACGTCGTCTCATCTCCCCGGCCATGCAGGTGCAGGAGACCGATCCGCTTCCCCTGGCCCAGCGTGTCCTGGAGACGATCGGCCAGGCCAAAGTCGGGCGCAGCGCTGCCGAGAGCCGCTCGCTGGGGTTCTTAGGTCCCCAAGACCGGATCGTGATGCAGCGCGATCACCTCCTCTTTGCCGCCAAGCGAGAGGTACTGAACCTGGTAGAGGAGGATTATGTTCCCCCACCCCCGGCCCGGCTCTATGCCGGGGGACGTGATCTCTATGCGGCGTTGAAGGTGGGGATCTGGCTGATGCAACAGGCCGGTTATTTGAGCGAGCATGATGCCCTGATCGGGGAGAAGCTGGCGTATATCATCGCCGGAGGAGACCTGAGTGCCCCGCAGTGGACCGATGAAAGGTACTTCTTAGATCTGGAACGACAGGCCTTTCTGGATCTGGTGGGCACGGAGAAGACCCAGGCACGCCTCTGGCATATGCTCCAGACCGGTGAACCCTT
>RFHZ01000492.1 GCA_003696125.1 Nitrospinota bacterium | reverse complement strand
TCGGGGGCCTGGTCGTGGTAGAGCGCGCCTTTAATCTCCCTGGATTAGGCAACTTCCTGGCCGACTCGGTGGTCTTTCGCGACTATAATGCGATACAAGCCACCCTTTTTGCCACCGCCATTTTCGTCACCGTGGCCAACCTCCTGGTCGATCTGGCTTATGGCTGGTTTAACCCGAGGATACGTTACCAATAGAGGGTAGGCTGTGAGGAGCAACACTGGAGCAAAATCGACTGCCGTCATCTCTCGGCGATTGGCCAAAGCCTCTCGAGGTCAAAAAGGGATCATCGGCTTTATCCGGCGTAAACCGCTGGGGGCTTTAGGAGGGTTCATCGTCCTCTCCATGCTCTTCTTGGCCATCTTTGCTCCCTGGGTCGCCCCCTATGGACCAGAGGAGTTCATCGAAGGGGGATCAGCACGACTGCATCCTCCTTCCCTTCGCTTTCTCATGGGGACGGATAACCTCGGTCGCGACATCCTCAGCCGGGTCATTTACGGTGCCCGCCTCTCCATGCTGGTCGGATTCGTCTCTACCTTCCTGGGCACAGGGATCGGAGCCCTTATCGCTCTGGTCACGGCTTACTGGGGGGGGAAATGGGATCTCTTCACCCAGCGCTTTATGGATGTGCTCTGGTCCTTCCCCTCTCTGGTCATTGCCATCGTCGTGGTCGCCGTGCTGGGGAGAGGGACCACCAATCTCATCATCGCCATCGCCATCGTCTATATTCCCAGTGCGGCGCGTGTGGTGCGTTCGGCGGTCCTGGTGGTCAAAGAATCGGAGTACGTGCAGGCGGCCCGCGCCCTGGGGGCCAGCCAGTGGCGCATCATGTTCCGTTATATTGCCCCCAACTGCATGGCTCCCTATATCATCATCGCCACCACCACGCTGGGGAGCGCCGTCATCACCGAAGCCTCTCTCAGCTTCCTGGGACTGGGAGTCCCTCCTCCGGCCCCCTCCTGGGGACGTGATCTGTTCGGCTCTGCTCAAAAATTCGCCGAGCTGGCGCCCTGGATGCCTATCATGCCCGGACTGGCCATCAGTCTGACCGTCTACGGTTTTAACCTGTTCGGGGATGCCATCCGCGATATTCTCGATCCGCGGCTACGGGGACGCTAGACATCACCTCAGCCGGTGGAACGAGCTTCGTCATCGCTGCCGGGAGAAAGAAGCTCCCTGCGCTGATAAAAGGAGAGGACTACCTCCCCGAATACCCGCCTGCGGATGCGGTAGAGCCCGTTGTACTCTGCTTGCAGGTCGCCATGCACGCTGTGCTCGGCAACAATGAGTCCGCCAGGAGCAAGGATGGGACTCTGGGCCAGTCGGCAGAGGAGTCGTTCGGCCAGGGGGGAGCGAAAGGGAGGATCGAGGAAGATAAAGTGAAACACCTCTCCCCCTTTTTCCAGCAGGGAAATGGCCTGCAGTGCATCCCGCTGCAGCAGAGCGTGAGGGGCCGCTGTCAAACCGCACCGCCGCACGTTCTCAGCGATCAACCGGCACGCCCTCCTCTCCTTCTCTACCCAGGTTACCTGCCGGGCTCCCCGACTCAGGGCTTCCAGGCCGACACTCCCGGTTCCGGCACAGAGGTCGAGAAAGCGGCTCCCGGCGATCCGGGTACCAAGGATATTAAAGAGCGCTTCTCTCACCCGATCCGGCGTCGGGCGGATGTCTCTCCCCTTGAACGCCTTTAACTTCCGGCCACGTGCACTTCCGGCAATGACCCGCACCGCTTTTGCTACCTTTTTCTCTGCTGCGTTCTCTGCTCCAACAGGCGAATCACCGCCGTCCGTAATGCGGTGGGAATATTCTTACTCCTGGCCAACTCCCGGAGTTCTCTGGTATCGAGACGAGGGAGAAAGTGGAGGGAGATATCGAGCGGCGTTTTCGGATTCTTCACCAGGTTGGAGACAATCCGCTTATTACGGATCCAGTCCTTCTGCTTGGCGATCTCGCGCAATACCTCCTCGGGCATGGAACGCGAGCTGCTGATCGCCTCCACCTCACTCTCGGTGATCTTGGGACTATGAATGACCGCAAGCAGGATCTGCTTGTTCGCCTCCCTCAGCAGAATAGCGCGTGCCTCTTTATTCCCCAGGGTAGCCAGCTTGATCTTTTCGGCCACCGTCATCTTCTGAATCTTCTGGTAGAGCCGCTCCGGGTTTTCCTCGTCCTTCTTACCCAAACCTCTCGGCCGTGAGGCGGTCTCCTCGGGGTCATCAACCAGGGTGAGCCGCACCTCTTTAGGCAGATCCAGACGCATGGAGTCTCCCCTTCTCTTACATGCCCTCTAATTTCCCCACCGTAATGTCCTCAAAATGGACCAAAGATTTGAAGGCCTTGAACCGCTGCTCGATCTCACCATAGGTAAGCCGAGAGAGGCGATTCAGGCTAAACGCCTCCACGGCAAAGGAGGCCATGGTACTGCCCAAGATGATCCCCTGGCGAAGCGTCTCTTCCGAGAGATTATCCGTGTTGGCAAGGTAGCCCATCATTCCTCCGGCAAAGCTGTCCCCTGCTCCGGTCGGATCGTATACCGTCTCCAGAGGATACGCCGGGGCAAAAAACCAGGTGTCCTGATTACACATGAGGGCCCCATACTCCCCCCGCTTGATCACCACGGTTTTGGGCCCTAAACGGAGGACCTGGCGTGCCGCTTTCACGATATTGGCCTCCTGGGTGAGCTCGCGCGCTTCTGCATCGTTTACGGTGAGGAGATCCACATGGCGTAGAGTCTCGCGCAACTGCTCTGGCTTGTGGCGTATCCAGTAATTCATCGTGTCACAGGCAACCAATTTCGGTCGAGGAATCTGTTGTAGCACCTGCAGTTGCAGCTCTGGATCGATATTAGCCAGGAATACGTAGTCGCTTTGCGTATAGGGCAAAGGGATCTTGGGCTGGAAATACTGGAAGACGTTGAGCTGGGTGTCCAGGGTAATCGCCTCATTGAGGTCATAATTATACTCACCTTTCCAGCGGAAGGTCTTCCCCGGCCTCTTCTCCAGGCCTGCGATATCGATCGCATGCTGCCGAAACAGCTCCAGTCCCTGGTCCGGAAAATCTTCTCCGATTACCCCTACCATCCGAACCTCGGCAAAATAGCTGGCAGCAACGGCAAAATAGCTGGCCGACCCTCCCAGGACATCTCTCACCTCTCCGAAAGGTGTCTGGACCGAATCCAGAGCAATAGAACCGACAACCAAAAGCGCCACGACCTTCCTCCTTCCCTTATCCCTATCTGAAATCGAAGCAGGGGTTCACAACATCCAAATTATATCTTCTTTCCAGACAGGCTGTCAATCGATGTCTGGCTCTGACTCCTTCCATACCACTTCCTTATTGACAAACCCGGTCATCTCTGAAACAATAGGACCGCTTCTTGAGGAGCAGCGTGTGGTGAGTGGTGCTATGTGGAGACCGTTTCACTCGATTAGTGGAGGCATGCATCATGAAGATCGACTTTCACAACCACTTTTTCCCTCCCGAATATCTTACCGCATTGGCCGATGGGAATACACGGGTCATCGTGAAGCAGGATGACCAGGGGAACCCGCTCCTCTTCTATGCGGGTGATTACAACATCCTGGTCCCCGGGCATCGCGATATTGAGTACCGGCTGCGCGAGCTGGATCGCTGTGGGGTCGATATGCAGGTACTCAGCATGACCACCCCGGGGGTGCATATCGAGGAGCCGGGCCGGGGCGTAGAGCTGGCCCGCATCGTCAACGATGCGTTTGCCCGCATCATGCAGCGCTATCCAGACCGCTTTGTCGCCCTGGCCGCCCTCCCGCTCCAGGATCCGGCTGCCTCGGTCAAGGAACTGGAACGGGCGGTGCAGGAACTCGGGCTGCGGGGAGCGACCCTCTTTACCAACATCAACGGACAACCGCTCAAGATGCCTGACTTCTGGCCCCTGTACGAGAAGGCGGCCGAACTGGATGTCCCCCTCTTCTTCCACCCGACCAGCCCGGTAGGGGTAGAAGCGATGGAGGATTTCCGGTTAACCGCTCTGGTCGGCTTCCCCCTCGATACCACCCTGGCCGTGGCCCGTCTCGTCTTTCAAGGGGTCTTAGAGAAACTCCCCTCCCTGAAGCTGGTCATCTCCCACCTGGGGGGAGCGATTCCCTACCTGGCGGAACGCATCGATCGGGGGTATGAGGCCTATACCGAGTGCCGGGAGCATATCAGTGCCCCTCCCAGCCACTACTTCTCCCACCTCTACCTGGATACGGTCGCCTTTCACCCCAACTCCCTCCTCTTTGCCCTCGAGTTTGTGGGAAGGGAACAACTGCTGCTCGGCAGCGATTATCCCCACCAGATTGGGGATCTCCCCCGCGCGGTCCGGGTCATCGAAGAGCTCTCTGTCCCCCAGGAGACCAAAGAGAAGATTCTGGGGCAGAATGCGGCCGCCCTGCTCGGCATAAAGGTTTAACCTGACCGCGCGATGCGCTCCCTTCCCTCTCTTCTGAGCCGATCCGGCAGCTTCTGGTTCTGGCTGGCAGGCTTAACCCTCCTGACCCTGCTTGCCAGCCAGACCCCTCTTCTGGCCGCTCTCGGCTATGAGTTCTCCCTCCTCCTCACCCTGCCGGTCGCTCTGGCCGCCGGCTGGACGGCCATCATCATCGGTCGTCACTATAGAGAGCAGAGAGCGCTGTCAGTTTTTGGAATGGCCTGCCTGGGAAGCCTCCCCTACCTGCTTCTCCCCTTTCTCCTTACCCTCTTTACCGGAGGGGCAGGCTGTAATTTCTGGGAAGGGATCGCCTTTTATCTCCTCATGCCGGGGCTGACTCTCCTCTATGCCACCGGATGGGGACTGCTCTGGCAGCGGATTCTGCGTCGTCCCCTCTATGCCTGCATAGCCTTTGTCCTCTTTCTCCTCTCTTCCCTTGCCCTGACCATCATCCAAACCCTCCGTCATCCCCCCCTGTTCGCCTATAATCACTTCTTCGGATACTTCGCCGGTCCGATCTACGACGAGGTGGTGCAGATCCCCCTCTCCTTCCTCCTGTACCGGGGGATTAGTCTCCTGCACCTGGTAGAGCTCCTCTGTGTGCTGACCATGCTCGAAGGGCCCCCAGGGGGGGGCTGGCAGCGCATACGTACCAGGCAGCCCGCCCTTATCCTCTTCACCATCAGTGCGGCCCTGTTAACCCTCCTCTACCTGCATCAAGGAGAACTCGGTATCTTCACCAGCCGGGCCTATCTCCAGCAGGTATTGTCCGGAAGGTACGAAACACCCCACTTCCGGCTCTTCTACCCCCCGGACTCCCGGGTGGCACAAGAGATCGAAGAGATCGGTCGTGATCATGAATTCCGCTACAGCCAGGTGAGCCAATTCCTCCAGGTCACAACCTCTGAAAAACTCGTCTCCTACATCTATGCCTCACCAGAACAGAAAAAACGCCTGATCGGGGCCGGGCAGACCATGATCGCCGATCCGTTCAACGGCGAGATGCACCTCAACTATCGCCCCTTCCCGCATCCTACCCTGAAGCATGAGCTCACCCACCTCCTCTCCACCTCCTTTGCTCCTCCCTGGCTGAAGATCAACCTGAACATGGGGCTGGTGGAAGGGATTGCCGAGGCGACAGCGTGGCAGAGTGGAGAGTTGACTCCTCATCAATGGAGCCGGGCCATGTTCGAGCTCGGCCTGGCTCCTCCCCTGGACACGCTTCTCCGTCCCTGGAGCTTCTGGTTGGAACTCCCGGCCCGTAGCTATCTCCTGACCGGATCCTTTGTGCGCTATCTCATCGATACCTACGGAATCGACAAATTCAAAGCGGTATACCGGGGCAAGAAGTTTATGCAGAGCTTCGGAAAGAGTCTCTCTCAACTCCAGCAGGAATGGGAGACCTTCCTGCAGAGCGTTCCCCTCTCGCCGACCGACCTGGCCCAGGCCCGCGCCTCCCTGATCCGCCCCCCTCTGGTCCAACGCACCTGTGCTCATGAGATCGCCCGCCTGAAAAGGCGCGGCTGGAAGGCCTACCGACAGGGAGACTATTCTCAAGCAGCCCGCTACTTCGCCGCTATCCAGCGCTGGAATCCCCGGGATGCAGAGAGCCAACGCGGCCTGCTGGCGAGCTGGTACGCCGGGAAGAATACTCGCCAGGCCTATGCCCTTTCTGCTAGAATAATAGCAGAGGCAGAAGCACTTCCCCTCCTCCTCTATGCCCACAATGTGCGGGGAGATCTCCTCTGGGAAGCGGGGAAAAGAGCGGAGGCACGCCAGGAGTTCCTCTGGATACAGGAACACGCCTTCTCCTCCGCATACAAACGCCTGGCTGCCATCAAGCTCGCCGCTCTGAATCAGGAAGGGGGAGAGCAGGTACGGTATGCCCTGTCCCCTTCCCGGGATCAAGGGGTGGTCCTGTTCAGGCTCCATCAACTCATCGTGCAGGCCCCGGCTTTTGCCCCGGCTTACTATCTGCTGGGCCGTCGCCTCCTGGAGAAGCACCTGTACCGGGAGGCGGCCAGGTATCTGCAGCAAGCGGTACAGCTCGGTTTACCAGAGGAGAGCCTGCACATAGAGGCAGAGAGGCTTTTAGGAATCGCCCTCTATCATCTCGTAGCCTATGGAGCCGCCCAGCGCCATTTCCAGCAGGTGGTGGAGAGGGGAACACGGGAAGGGATCCGCCTCGAGGCAGGCGACTGGATCGCGCGCTGCCGATGGGAAGAGGGACAAAATCGTGGAGCGAGTTCGAACATTGATCCCAGATGATAGGATACAGGTTATGGAACAGATCATCACCACGCTGGCCGCCGAACTGGAGGTGCAACCGCAGCAGGTTGCTGCTGCCGTCCGTCTCTTCGATGAAGGGAGCACGGTACCGTTCATCGCCCGCTATCGCAAAGAGGTGACCGGCGGACTGGACGATACCCAACTGCGGGCCCTGGAGGAGCGGTTACACTATCTGCGCGAACTGGAAAAACGGCGTCAGGTGATCCTCCAGAGCATCGCCGAGCAGGGAAAGCTGACGGAAACCCTTGCCGCTGCCATTCGGGCTGCCGACACCAAAACACGCCTGGAAGACCTCTATCTCCCTTACCGTCCCAAGCGTCGTACCAAAGCCCAGGTGGCCCGGGAAGCCGGTCTGGGACCGCTGGCCGAGCTCCTGCTCAAAGACCCTGACCAGGAGCCGGAAGGACTCGCCGTCCCCTTTATCGACCCTGCCAGGGGGGTCACCAAGGTCCAGGAGGCGTTAGATGGTGCCCGTCACATCCTGGTGGAACAG
>RFHZ01000491.1 GCA_003696125.1 Nitrospinota bacterium | reverse complement strand
CTCAAGGACATGGATGATGCCGTGATCGCGGAGAATCTCTTCCTGAACAACCGGGTCGGCGCCTTTGTCGATAACTCTCCCCGGGAGATGGCGAGTACCACCCGGTTTCAGGGGAACGTCTTTGCCTTCAACGACATCGGCATCACCATGCTCCCGTCGGTGCGGCGTAATCACCTGACCCATAACAGCTTCATCAACAATACCGAACAGGTCAAGATCGCCGGCGGGGGACGGCTGCAGGACAACCGGTGGTACCGGAACTACTGGAGTGACTATGTCGGGTATGATGGGGATGGCGATGGGGTAGGAGATATCCCGTATCGTGCGGAACGCCTCTTTGAAAACCTCATGGATCGCTATCCGATGCTGCGGCTGTTTCTCTACAGTCCGGCCACCCAGGCCATCGATTTTGCCGCCCGGGCTTTCCCCCTGGTCACACCCCAGCCCAAACTCGTCGATGCCCAGCCGCTGATGGCTCCCCAGTTCCCCTCCGGCCTTCCCCCTCTCCCTCCTCCGTCGGGCAATCAGGGAACGTTTACGGCTGGTGGACTCCTCCTCTTCGCCGGACTCCTCGTCCTCTTCCCCTTCGTACCGATACGTTCCCGCACACTATCCTCACTCCAGACAGCACATGGAGGCAAGGCGATGGTCCAGGTCCAAAACCTGTGCAAGCGGTTCGGTGCTCATATCGCGGTCGATCACCTCTCTTTCGCTATCCGCCCGGGAGAGGCGGTGGCCCTGTGGGGACCCAATGGTGCCGGCAAGACCACGGTGCTCCGGTGTCTGCTTGGCCTTGTCCCGTTTACAGGCCAGGTGCAGATCGGGGAGTACGAGATCAGGCGACAGGGGAAAGCGGCCCGCCGTCTCATCGGCTTCGTCCCGCAGGAATTACACTTCTATGATGAGCTCACTGTCCGCGAGACGATGCGCTTCTATGCTCGCCTCAAGAAGACCGCTTTGGCCCCGATCGGAGAGCTCTTGCAGCAGTTAGGGCTGGCAGAATATGCGCAGAAACCGGTACGGGAGCTCTCTGGGGGGATGAAACAACGCCTGGCCCTGGCTGTGGCCCTGCTGGCCGATCCTCCCGTGCTTATCTTGGATGAGCCGACGACGAATCTGGATACTGCGGCGCGACATGAGGTCTTGCAGCTGTTATCTGCCCTACAGAGTGCGGGAAAGACCCTGCTCTTCTCCTCGCATCGACTGGACGAGGTGCTCGCTCTGGCCGATCGGGTGCTGGTACTGCAAGAGGGGCGGCTGCGCGGGGAGTATTCCCCGGCCGAGTTACCTCGCCATGTTGGCAAAAGGATGCTCCTCAGGCTGTGGGTACCGGAAGAACGGATCGATGCGGCCCTCACCCTGTTAACGGCCCAGGGATTTTCCGCTGCGCGTAACGGCACAAGCCTCTGGGTCCAGGTGGCTCCCCAGGAAAAAGGGGTACCGCTCGGCCTGCTGATCCAGGCCGGTATTCCGGTAACAGATTTCGATATCGCCGCTGCGCAGAAGGAGGGGGAGTGAGGCATGAATATCCTGGTGCTCATGCAAAAAGAGCTGCGTGATGCCCGGCGTAACCGCTGGTTTCTGCTGTATACGGTCGTCTTTACCGGCCTGGCCCTGGCCCTATCGTGGCTCTCTCTTGCCGGAGTCGGGACCTATGGGTTCGCCGGTTTTGGACGAACCGGCGCCAGCCTGATCAATCTGGTCCTGCTGATCATCCCCTTGATGGGCCTGACCCTGGGGGCCCTGAGCCTTAGCGGAGAACGGGAGCGAGGGACCCTCCTCTCTCTCCTGGCCCAACCGGTCACCCCGCTCGAGGTCCTGCTGGGGAAGTATCTCGGCCTGGCCCTGGCCATCTGTGCTGCCCTCGGTGCAGGATTGGGATTCAGCGGTCTCCTGATGGCCGGGCAGGGAGGAACGGCAGACGCCGGAGCCTATCTGCACCTGGTTCTGCTCGCCGTGCTGCTCGCGTTGACCAGCCTGAGCCTCGGGGTGGTGATCTCGGCTGCGGTACGGAAAGGCGCTACCGCCATCGGTATGGCCCTCTTTCTCTGGCTGGTACTCGTCTTTCTGGGGGATCTGGGACTGATGGGTACGGCCCTGGTGCTCCGGATACCCATTCGGGATCTGCTCTGGCTCAGTTTTTTCAACCCGCTTCAGGTCTTTAAGATGGCGGCCATCCTGGCCATGCACAGCAGCCTGGAGGTGCTGGGACCGGCCGGCCTCTATGCCGTCCGTCTCTATGGAGAACGCCTGCTTCCCTTGCTCCTGAGCATCCTCGGTGTGTGGACGCTCATACCGCTACTGGTGGCCTACGCGATTTTCCATCGACGAGGAGCACTCTGATGTGGCGCTTCAGTTGCTGTCTGCTCGTGGTCAGTTTTTTTGTTATGGGCTGTTCCTCTGGTCAGTCACGCGATACTCCACCCGATATCCGGTACGGCGAGGACATCTGTGACCAGTGTCGCATGATTATCAGCGAAGCCCGTTTCGCCGCTGGCTACGTCACAACCGACGGGAGACAACGGCGGTTTGATGATATCGGTGATATGCTCCTCTTTCATGCCGAGCATGCCGAAGAGGTTGCCGCCTTCTGGGTACACGACTATAAGCGTGAGGAGTGGATCAGGGCGGAGACGGCATTTTTCGTTGTGAGTAGAGCGTTGCCTACCCCGATGGGACATGGTGTGGTGGCGTTCCGCAACGAGCAGCAGGCGCGAGACCTCGCCGACAAGGTCGCGGGGAAGGTCTTGCGGTTTGATGACTTACAGGAACACCTGGTTGCTCAACATGGCTCGACAGGGTATAGACACCACCACCAAAACCAGATGCAATAGGGTAACCGTTAATAGTCATGGTAAGAAAGGAGGTCCGTACAATGTTATCGTGGAGAGGACATTTATTGTTGATCCTTGCGTTCACTCTCGTGGGACTGCTTGTGCTTCCCGGATACAGCCGGGGAGAGGCAAAAGACGCCGTGATAGCGCAGGGGAAAACGCTCTTCCTGCAGAGCTGTTCTGCCTGTCATGGCCCCGATGCGAAAGGATTGCCGCATCTCGGGAAAAATCTGCGGGCCAGCGCGTTCGTGAAGGGACTCAGCGATGCAGAACTCCTCGCCTTTATCAAAAAGGGACGCCCGTCCTTTGATCCGGCCAATACCACGCATGTAGACATGCCCCCCAAGGGCGGCAATCCGGCCTTGACCGATGAACAACTACAGGCTATCATTGCCTATATTCGCTCCATAGCCGAATAAGTCATAGTGCCGTAGCCGTTTTTTCTCGAGAAAGGAGGTGGCGGTGGTGCACCCGACATTGACGGCTGATCTCACCGTGGCCGAGGTGTT
>RFHZ01000490.1 GCA_003696125.1 Nitrospinota bacterium | reverse complement strand
GTCAGGCATATTCCTGGTCTGCAGGCCATAGAAGGGGTAGAAATCGTCAGCGTGTGTAACCGGAGCCGGGAATCCTCGCAGCGGGTGGCAGACGAGTTTCACATCCCCAAGATCTATGAAGACTGGCGGGAGCTGGTGGCGGCAGACGATACCAATGCCATCGTCATCGGGACCTGGCCCTACATGCACTGCGAGGTCACCTGCGCCGCCCTGGATGCGGGCAAGCATGTGATGTGTGAAGCCCGCATGGCGCGCAATGCAGCAGAAGCGCATACCATGCTGCGCAAAGCCCAGGAGCATCCCGAACTGGTAACCCAGATCGTCCCCTCCCCCTTCACCCTGCGCGTCGATCAGACGGTAAAAGACCTGCTCGCGGACGGGTACCTGGGAGACCTCTACGCCATTACCGTGCGCGGGGTCAGCGGAGAGTTTGCCGACCCGGATGCTCCTATCCACTGGCGACAGCGACAGGACCTGAGCGGGCTCAACATCCTCAGCATGGGCATCTGGTACGAGGCGCTCATGCGCTGGGTAGGACCTGCTTCCCGGGTCTTTGCCCAGACCCGCATCCTGATCCCACAGCGTCGAGACCCGGCTACCGGTGCCATGGTTGCGGTCGATGTGCCCGACCATGTCGATATCATCGCCCAGATGGAGATCGGAGCCCAGGCAACCCTGACCTTCAGTGCCGTGTGCGGTCTGGCTCCTGATTCTGGTATCTGGCTCTTCGGCAGCCAGGGAACGCTGTACTACGAGCGCAGCACGGATAAGCTGTGGGGAGCGCAAAAAGGGGATACGGAGCTGCAGGAGATCTCCATCGCCCCGGAAAAGGCGGGAAGATGGCGGGTCGAAGAGGAGTTTGTCGGTGCCATCCGGGGACAGGAACCGATCCGTCTCACCACCTTTGCAGATGGAGTGAAGTATATGGAGTTCACCGAAGCGGTGCATCGCAGTGCCCGGTCCGGACAGATGGTGTCCCTCCCTTTAACCGATCTCTCGTAACGGCTTTCTTCCAGGATAGTGTCAACCCCTAGCGTAAGGAGTCAGGAAGATGACCATGGCCCAAAGTCAGAGTGTTGCCGGCAATCTCTACGAAGAACTCGGGGTCCGCATCGGCATCAATGCACGGGGCAACCAGACCCTGCTGGGCGGTTCGGTTCTCGCTCCTGAAGTGCTCGCCGCCATGGAGCAGGCCAACCACGCCTATGTGGAGATGGAGGAGTTGCTGGCCAAGTCAGGGGAGTTCATCGCCCAGGTCCTGGGCACCGAAGCGGCGTACGTCACCTCAGGCTGTGCGGCAGCACTGGCCCTCAGCGCGGCGGCCTGTATTGCCGGTACCGACCCGGAGAAGATCGGGCGCCTGCCCGACACCACCGGCATGAAGGATGAGATCGTGTTCCAGAAGGCGCAACAGTACAAGTACGCCCGCTGTCTCACCATCCCCGGCGGAAAACTGGTTGCGGTCGGGGATGAGACCGGTTGCACGGTGGAGCAAATGGAAAAGGGGATCGGACCCCAGACAGCGGCGATAGCCTATTATCAGAAGCCGGATTGGGGATCCAACATCCTTTCCCTGGAACAGGTGCGGGAGATCGCCCACCGCAAGGGACTCCCCCTCATCGTGGATGCCGCTTCCCAGATCTATCCGCTCGACTATTTCCGCGCCATGGCCCAGAGTGGCGATCTGGTCTGCTTTGGAGCAAAGTACTTCGGCGCCCCCCACTCCACCGGCATCGTTACCGGGAAGAGGGAGCTGGTGCAGGCGGCAGTGGCCCAGGGATTTATCGGTTTTGAGCTGGCCAACCAGCAGGGACTCCCCACCCCGTTTGGCCGTCCCCTCAAGGTCGACCGGCAAGAGGTTATCGGAGTGGTTGCTGCCCTGCGACTCTGGTTCTCCATCGATCATGAGGAACGCCTGCGTGTCCTCAGGGACAAGATGCAGGTGATCGCGCAGGCGGTGCAGGATCTGCCGGGGGTGAAGGTTTCGCTGCCCACTGCCCCGCCGGTCGGTCCCTCCTACGGCCTGCGGATCACCGTTGACCAGTCCGTGGTGGGAAAAGATGCGGCCACCATTCTGGAGACCCTGGCTGCGGGCAATCCCCCGATCTGGGTACGCATGTACGAGGAGGATGGTCCGGACACCTTTGCCGTGAATGTACAGACCCTGAACGAGGGGGAAGAGCAGGTGATTGCCGAACGCCTGAAGAGCATCCTGGCGGCAGGTGCCTGACAGCCCTCACCGGGGACGCCTGCCAGGATCGAGGATCATGGCTATCATGTTGCGGGCCTGGACCATCTCTTTGACATCATGTACCCGCAGGATGTTCACCCCCTGGAGCATGGCCAGGACGGCAATGGCGATGGTGGGAGCCAGCCGCTCAGCAGGGGGGAGTCCCAGCGCCTTGTACATGAATCCCTTGCGAGAATGGCCGAGCATGACGGGAAAGCCGAGCTGGCGAAAGCGGGGGAGATGACGCAGGATCTCCAGGTTGTGGACCAGGCGTTTGCCAAACCCGATCCCCGGGTCGATGATGATCTGCTCCGGGGAGATGCCCTGGGCAAGGGCATAGGCGATCCGCTCCCGGAAGAAGGCCAGGATCTCCTCTACCACATCGGTATAGGTCGGGTTTTGCTGCATGGTGAGCGGGTCGCCCTGCATGTGCATCAACACCACAGAGACCCCGCTTTCGGCGATGAGGGGAGCGAGCCGGGGATCGCTGCGCAGGGCAGAAACGTCGTTAACGATCTGCACCCCGGCGGCAATGGCCCGCCGGGCCACCCCTGCCTTGCGGGTATCCACACTCAGCGGCACCTGCACCTGATCGACGAGACGCTCGATCACCGGCATGACGCGTCGTAACTCCTCCTCTTCATCGATATAGTGAGCACCAGGACGCGTCGATTCCCCACCGATATCGATGATATCCGCCCCTGCGGCGGCCAGGGCCAGTCCATGCGCTACGGCCTGCTCAGGGTCCTGATACTTCCCACCGTCATAAAAGGAGTCGGGCGTAACGTTTAAGATGCCCATGATCTTCGTTTCCTGCCTGCAGTCGATAGCCATGCGAACCCCTCCTCTCTGTTCTTTCACCCGCCTCCTCAACGTAGCAAACCTGTCGTCCCAGGTCAAGACGCCTATGGGCTTGCATCCCCAGCCGGTTTGTGTTATATCCAACAGGGAGAGGTGGTGCGCTGAGGCGCAGCAGAGAGGTATTCTACAGGAGATACTGCTTCCCTGCTGCGAGAATCAACCCCAAGGAGAGGATAAGAGCGATGGCCTATCAAAACGTGATCTATGAAGTCAAAGACCGCATCGGCTATGTGACGATCAATCGCCCTCAGGTCCTGAACGCCTTAAACCGGGAAACGGTAGAGGAGCTGTACCAGATCTTCTGGTCGATCCAGGAGGCCCCCGGGGTGGGGGTGGCGATCCTGACCGGAAGCGGAGACCGCTCCTTTGTCTCCGGTGCAGACATCAATACCCTCAAGGAACTGGCCGCCGGTGATGCGGCCACGGGAAAGGCGTTTGCCGAACAGGGACATCGACTCCTGCTCCTGATCGAACACTCCCGTAAACCGGTTATCGCAGCGATAAACGGTTTTGCCCTGGGAGGAGGGTGTGAGCTGGCCATGGCCTGCCATCTCCGTATCGCCTCGGAAAAGGCGCGTATCGGGCAACCAGAGATCAATCTCGGCCTCTTCCCCGGCTTTGGCGGCACGCAGCGACTCCCCCGCCTGGTGGGGAAGGGAAAAGCGCTGGAGCTGATCCTGACCGGGGAGATGATCGATGCCCAGGAAGCGTACCGTATCGGCCTGGTGAACAGGGTGACCAAACCAGAGGAGCTTATGTCTACGGCAGAATCGCTGGCCAGGCTCCTCCTCTCCAAAGCCCCTGTGGCCCTGCAACTGGCTCTGGAAGCGGTGAATCATGGGTTGAATACCACGTTGGAAGAAGGACTCCACCTGGAAGCCAGCCTCTTTGGGCTGGTCTGCACCACCGAGGATATGCGCGAGGGAACCACCGCCTTTCTGGAAAAGCGAAAGGCGGAGTTTAAGGGACGGTAAACTGAGGGGCTTTACCACAACCTGTATCCTCTGCGACCTCAGCGTTCTCTGCGGTAAAATGCAAAAACATGGTCAAGTCACTTAGAGGAGGGTGGATGACGAGATGAGTGTGAAGAAGACGGGTATCTTCCTGCTGGTTCTCCTCGTATTAGGGGCCTTCTACTACTATTACGAGATCAAAAGGGGAGCAGAACGCGAAAAGGCCAAGGCAGAGGCAGAAAAGATCTTTCACCTGCAGAAAGAAGAGGTCACCGGCTTCATCCTGACCAGGGGTGAGGAGTCGATCCGGGTGGTCAGGCAGGATAAGACCTGGCGTATTGCCGAACCGGTGCAGGCCGAAGGGGACTATCAGGCCAACGACCAGCTCCTCTCGACCGTATTGGGGGCCACCCGCGAGCGCATGCTGGAGGAGAAAAACCCGGATCTGGAAGCCTTTGGCCTGAAAAACCCGTCTTTGAGCCTCACCCTGCTTGCGGATAACCAGACAAGTGAAACCCTCCTCGTCGGCATGCAGAACCCGACCCGGACCGGCTATTACGCCATGCGCAAAGAGGAGCCGGGCCTCTTTCTGATCAGCAACTTCCTGAAGGAAGGGATCGACAAAAGCCTCTTTGATCTGCGAGACAAGACGGTGATCTCCTGGGCCACGGATCGGGTAACCAGGATCGAAATTGCCACCCCGTCTCTTCACCTGACTGTGGAACAGCAAGGAGAGGACTGGCAGATCATCTCGCCCCTCACGGCCAAAGCAGATGGCAGGAAGATCCGTGCCTTCCTCGATCTGTTGCGTAGCGCCAAGGTCAAGGCCTTTGTGGAAGAAGAACCGGCCGATCTGACCCCGTATGCTCTCCAGCCGGCCGAGAAGCGGGTGACCCTGTTCCTGGGGGAAGACAAGGCCCAAAAGACGCTCCTGTTCGGGAAGAAGGACCAGGAAAAGGGATGGGTCTATGCCAAGAGAGAGGAAAAATCTCCCGTCTTTTTCGTGGAACCCCGGCTCCCGGAATCTATCCCTGAGCGGGTAGACGACTGGCGTGACCGCACCGTACTCGTCTTTGATAAGGAGAAGATTACCAAACTGGAGCTGGCCTCGGACCAGGAGACGGTGGTGGTCGAGAAAAAGGGGGAGGAGAGGTGGGAGCTGACCCAGCCCTTTGTGGCCCGGGCAGACAAGGACAAGATCAATAACCTGCTCTGGGACCTGTACGGGCTCAAGGTCAAGGAGTTCATCACCGAAGCGGCTCCAGACCTGGCCGCGTACGGGCTCGACACCCCGGTCCGGCGTATCCGTCTCTGGGCTAAGGATCAGGAGAAACCGCTTACCCTCCTGATCGGGAAGAAAGCCGAGGGGAAGGAGGGGAGCTATGCCCGGGTAGAGACACAGGGTAATGTGATCCTGTTGCGGGAAAAGGATGTGACCGCCCTGTCCAAGAGTGCTGCCGACCTGCAAGACAAACGGATCCTGAGCTTTGAGACCGACCAGGTGGCCAGGTTCCGGTTGACCTATCCGGAGAAAACGCTGGTTCTGGAAAAAGAGAAGGGCAAATGGAGAGTTGTCGAGCCAGAAGCCGCTTCTTCCACCTACTGGAAGGTGAGTAGCCTTCTCTACAAGATCCGCAATCTCTCGTTTGTCGAGAAAGTCGCCCCCTCCTCTTCTGCTGCCGATTACGGCTTTGATACCCCTGCGGTGAAGATCACCCTGTGGGACAAGGAGGGGAAAGAGCTGGCCACCCTCACCGTGGGCAAGTCTTTGGAGAATCAGGAGTACCGGTATGCCAGGGATGCGGCGGGGCAGGTGTACACCATTAAGGCCGACTTTCTGAAAGCGCTTCCCACCGAGGTAAGCGCGCTACAGGGGTAAGCTACCGGGCCGCAGAATAGATCTCCTGCATGATCACTTTTTCGTGCTGGATGTTGATCTCCTGGTCAAAGACCCCGTTGCGCTTGCTGCTCAGCACCTTGCGATCGGCGTACCCGTTGTAATCGTCGTCGATGATCAGCTTATAGGTATGCGGCTCCCAGCCCTGCAGGGTCCTCACCCGGTACTCGACCAGGTCGATGTACCCGTCTTTATTCCGATCCTGCACAAACATCACGGCCGGGAATCCCATCTCCTGGTCAAAGACAAAGGTCTGGCCCACCATATTGCTCAAGGGCTTGTAATCTTCCGGCAGGGTAATGGACGGGGGTTTTTCCCGGGAGCAGGCGCTGAGCAGGAGGAGACAGAGCAGCCAGCCCCAGCGGAACCAGGGAGGGGTCTTGTGACCAGGTTGCCTGTGTTCCCTTAGCACCGCTCTTCTCCCTACGGCAAGAGAATAAATCCCATGATCGCGGCTCCCAAGGAGATAAACAGGGCCCAGGTGACGCAAAACGTATGTGTTTCCCGCATCTCCTGCCGCTTTCCCTTTCTCTGCAGCAACTGATAGCCGTAGAACCAGCCACAGAGGAAGAGAACATAGGCTATGGTGGCGAAGTAGAAGTGCGAGGAGCGGAAGGCCAGCTCATCCAGCACATAGATGAGCTCTACCACCCCGATGATATACCCGATGGAGATACCGATCATGAAGCGGGTACCCCAGCGCACATGCCTGGCCACCCAGGCTGGACGGTCATCCAGGGTCAGGGTACGGAGACGCTGTCGTCGCAGATCCAGGCCGATTTTCCAGGTCAGGAATCCCAGGGCAAGCATGGCCCCCTGCCAGAAGGGATGCAGGTAAGGGAGAAGCTTCTTACTCAGTAACCACTCCATCGATATCCCTCTTCCACCTCGTTTCCCGTTTCCCCCTAGAAAAACTAGCACAGGAAGAGACGCTTGTCAATGGCTGGGCGGCGTTCGTGCCTGTCTTTACATAAGTATCACCTCTCCCTTCGGAGATTGCTCTCCCCTTTGCTTTGAACTCTGGTTATACACTGCCGTCCACAGGGAAAAACGGAGATGCTGCTGCCTCCTCTCCCCTGGGAGATAACCAGCCGGGCCCCTGACTAGGAAGCAAGCCCCCAAAGAAGGGGATAAGTGAATCAATCAGACAATCCTCTTCCCGGCAGGCCAGATCATGCCTGCCTGTCCTGCAGGCGCAGGATGATATCGGCAGCGATCCGGGCCGCCTTTTCGCAGACACTGGGGCAGCCGGTGGCGCTATGCCCTCCTGCTTCATGAAAGGCGCGGCGTTCTTCCGGAATATGCAACCGGTAGGTACGGCCGTAGAGCAGGCGGTGGATTTCGGCACAGCAGGTATGGCCGACCTCCTTCTGAAAGCGGAGATAGGCTTCTTCGGCCGGGGCCATGGCTGCATTGTACTGGGCGACATCTTCCAGCCTCTCTCTCCCCACGACCAACCCGATGGCCATGATCGCCCCGGTCAGGGCTCCACAGGTCTCCCCATGACGCGCTACCCCACCGGCCAGCGCCGTGGCTGCCTTGAAGACCTGACCATCTCCCAGCGACAACGTTTCTTGCAAAGCTGCAAGAACCGCCTGCGTTCACCCCGTGTACTGCATGTCGTAATCGCGTGCCCGTATGCCGATCTCCTCGATCAACTGTTGCCTGGTCTTTTCTGCCATCTCTCCCTCCTTTCTCTGTTCCTCGTGCATGGCGAAGACCTCCAGGCCACATCGATTCCTCGATCCCTAAACTCATCATTACTCGGTCCTAATACATTTATACGCCATGTCCTGGCATCTGTGAAGAGAAAAATCTGGGATGTAAAGAAGAGATTGGGATTGACATACACCGGACAAAAACCCTATAGTAAAGCCGTTATCTCTAGCCTGTTCCGTCATGCGGGCATTCGCGAGTACCGGTCTCACGAGAAACGCAGCAACCCGCAAATGTTCGCCATAGTTACCTCGACAATGTTAAATTCACCGCAGAGTTTGCAGAGAACGCGGAGAGGAACAGTGTCTCTTTGCAATTCATCCCAGAAATATCCTCTGCGACCTCGGCGTGCTCTGCGGTAAAAGGCAAATGTAACATTGTCAAGTTACTCAGAGGGGTACATGGAATATCTGTTGGTCCACTTCCCCCGGTCCCGCCGGGTCAAGGTGGATGGCGCATTTCAGGGACGGACCAACGAGCTGCTCGAACTGGAAGCGGGCACACACACCGTCACCCTGGGTCCGCCTGCGAATTTCACCCCGCTGGAGCAGACGGTCCTCCTGCAGGAGACCTCTCCCCTCTCCCCCTGTGAGGTGACCTTCCATTTGCAAAAGCGGGAGGAGAGATCATGAGCGGGTGGCGACTGCTGTGGAGCGGTGTTCTTCTCTTCTGGATAGGGAGCGGGTGCGCGCACTACCCGTTAAATGCCCCCCTCTCCCGCTACCAGCCCACCCAGGGCTATCGCTTCGCGGCCTTGCGCACCGATGGGAATACCAACTCCCTCTTCCTCTGTCTCACCTTTTCCGGGGGAGGAACGCGGGCCGCAGCCCTTGCCTACGGGGTCTTGCAGAAACTGAAAGACACGCCGATCACCTGGAAAGGAAAGGAAAAGCGGCTCTTAGACGAGGTGGACTGCATCTCGGCCGTATCAGGAGGCTCCTTCACCGCTGCCTACTACGCGCTGTTCCACGAGCGCCTCTTTACCGATTTCCGTACCCGCTTCCTGGAACGAAACATCGAGCATGAGCTCAAGCTCCAGCTCTTCTCCCCGGCCAACCTGTTTCGACTCCTTTCTCCCTATTTTAGCCGGATCGATCTGGCAGCCGAGCTGTACCATACCACCATCTTTGACCAGAAGACCTTTGCCGACCTGCTTGCCCGCGGGGACCGGCCTTTCCTCATCCTGAATGCCACCAATCTGGCCAATGGAGAGCGGTTTGAGTTCACCCAGGATCAGTTTGACTTCCTCGGCTCTGATCTTTCCTCCTATCCTGTGGCACGGGCCGTGGCCGCCTCCTCTGCTTTTCCCTTTCTGCTCAGTCCCATCAGTCTCCAGAACTACCCCCCTCCCCTCGACTACTCCCTGCCCGACGAGTATAAAAACGCCCTGCAGGATTACGAGACGAATCGGCGTCGCTTCCACTGGGCCCGCAACCAGATCGCCTACCTGGACGCAACGCGTCGTCCTTACCTCCACCTCATGGATGGAGGATTGGCCGACAACATCGGGTTGCGGGCCATCGAGAATGCTTACCGGCGGAGCAACGGCTTTATCCGCATGTTGCTCAACGCCGGTGAGATCGAGACCCTTGCCCTCCTGGTGGTCAATGCACGCACCGCTCCCCAGGAAAGGCTGAGCCAGCAGGAGCGTCCCCCTGGCCTGGTCACGGTAGGGTACAAGACGGCAACGATCAGCCTGGACAACTATAGCTTTGAAACCGTAGAGCTGATGAAGGACTTGCAGAGGGAGCGACTGCAAGCCCAGCGGGTGATCGAGGCCTGTCAACGCCTCCTGGAAGAGCGCTGTCCGGGTGGTCCTCCCCTTCCCACCTTTCCGGTGCAGGTACGTATCTACGTGATCGAGGTGAATTTCGAGGCGATCCGGGATGAGGAGCGACGCCACTTCTTCCTCAACCTCCCTACCAGCTTTGCCCTGCCTTCTGATGCCGTGCAGGCTCTCATTGCCGTGGGACCAGAACTGCTGGACCAGTCCTCCGAGTTCCAGCGCTTCCTGCAGTCTATGAATCAGGAATAGGGGTGGGGAGTCGAGGTCAGCCTTGCCAGCAGGTGAGGAGAAATCTGAGTGCATCGTAAGGGGTTACTTAAAGAGGAGAAGGACGATGGCCGAGATGACTCGACGTGAGCGGATCATGGCGGCAAGCCGAAAAGAGCGGGCAGACAAGCTCCCCTTTTTCCACTACTGGAGACACTGCCAGATCGGCTGGGCAGAGCGGGAATGCCGCAATAGAGGCATGGGGATAAACTGGCTCAGGCCCAGCTATGCCGTGACGATACACGATGTCGATATCAGCGAAACCCGGGTCGTCTCCGGTGGTCAGGTCTTCCTCCGCCGCACCTATTCTACCCCGGTAGGGAGTATCTATGAGGAGGAGAAGCGGGAGCCGGGGGTGGGACAGTGGCATGCGTTGCGCAGTTGGCGAGATGTGACCCCCTGGAACACCTCGCGCCTGATCAAGCGGCCGGAAGACTATGCCGTGCTCAAATACATCGTGGAACACACGGAATACACGGCTGACTACTTTCCGATTGAACAGGCCATGGAGTGGCTGGGTGAGGACGGCGTGGTGCTCGATACCCTGCCCCACTCCCCCATGCAGATGCTGATGATCGACTGGATCGGTAGCGAAGGGGGACGCTTCTTTTACCATCATGCCGATTATCCAGACCTGGTTGAGGACCTCTACCAGGCCATCTGCAAGAGTCGAGAACCCCTCTACGAGATTGCGGCCCAATCACCGGCCCCGATTGTGCTGTGCGGGGATAATGTCGATGGTGTGCTGGTCAACCCCAAGCTCTTCGAGAAGTACTTCATGCCCGAGTACGAGAAACAGGCTCAGATCCTGCACGCTCATGGCAAGCTGATGGCCGTACACATGGATGGCCGGGTCGGGGTGCTGAAAGAGCTCATCGCCCAGACCTCCATCGACATCATCGAGGCCCTTCATCCCCCACCCATGGGGAATCTCCCTATCGGCGAAGCCCTCTCCCTCTGGAAGGACAAGGTGATCTGGATCGGGTTTCCCGCCTCCATATATGCGATGGGACCGGAGGCAACGAAACGGTACGCCCTGGATCTGCTCAGGGAGATAGGGCCGGGCGACAGGGTGGTCGTGACCATGTCTACGGAGAATCTGGTATCGAACGAAAACCTCTGCATGCTCACCGCAGTCCTGGAGCAGGCAGAATTGCCGCTGACCGCAGAGAAGATCGAGCGCATTGCCCGCAGCTCGTAGTCAGGCACGGAGCGGAGCTCGTAGTCAGGCACGGAGCGGAGCGCAGTGCCGTAGCCAGTCCGTAGTCAGGCACGTAACGTAGCTCGTAGTCAGGCACGGAGCGCAGCGCAGTGCCGTAGCTAGTCCGTAGTCAGGCACGTAACGCAGCTCGTAGTGAGGCACGGAGCGCAACGAAGTGCCGTTCGTAGTCAGGCACGTAACGGCGTGAAGTGCCGTAGATAGTC
>RFHZ01000047.1 GCA_003696125.1 Nitrospinota bacterium | reverse complement strand
TCAGGTCTTCGCCTCCCTCTCCCGTCGAGAAAAACCTGACTTCCTCCCTTCTCCCTGGCAGGGGAAGATGCTCTTTATTGCCGGCAGCACTCACCCGGGAGAGGAAGAGCAGATCATGACCCTTTATCAGCGTATCCGGGGAGATTTCCCCTCTTTGCGGCTCATTATTGCTCCCCGGCACGTGGAACGGGCCGTCGAAGTGGTCAGCCTGGTGCAGAAGCATGGACTGCGGGCGGTAAGACGCACCGAGCTCACCGGGCAACCTCTGGAGGCATCTCAAGAGTCCTCCTCTGTGCTGATACTGGATACGATAGGGGAGCTGTCTGCTCTCTACCAGGCCGGGACCCTGATCTTTGTCGGGGGGAGCCTGGTCCCCATCGGTGGACACAATATCCTGGAAGCGTTGATCTACAAAAAACCGGTTCTGTACGGTCCGCACATGCATAACTTCCATGAGATTGCCGCCCTGGTAGAGGCAAAGGATGGGGGAAGGCGGGTACAGGATCTCAACGAGTTGGAGCAGGCCGTGCGCAAGCTGTTGAGCGATCCCCAGGGCCGGGAGAGGATGGGGGAGCGGGGATATCAGGTCATCGAAGAAAACCGGGGAGCGGTAAGCCGCAACCTGTCCCTCATCCGGCGCTACCTTCTCTCCGGTTTTACAGACGCCAGCCTCCGCTGACGATGAGGTTGGTACCGGTGACATAGGCCGCCTCATCGGATACCAGAAAGAGGAGGGCAGCGGTGATATCGGCCGGGGTGCCGATGCGGCCAGCCGGAATCCGTTGTGGCATCTCCTCCCGTACTGCCGGCTCCAGGTGATCGTTATCGATGACCCCGGGTGAGATGGCATTTACCGTAATCCCGTAAGGAGCTTCCAACCGGGCCAGTGTCCTGGTCAAGATCAAAACCCCGGTCTTGGCGATCATATAGGGAGTGATGTTCGGAGAGGCCTGCAGCATATCTGCCCCGGCCATTCCCATGTTGATGATGCGTCCCCACCGCTGTTTGCGCATCAAGGGGAGAGCACTGCGACACAGGTAGAAGACGCTGTGCAGGTTACTGGTGATCATGGCCTGCCATTCGGCAACTTGTAGCTCGGTGAGCGGCTTGATCAGGAATTCGCCCACATTATTGACCAGGATATCCAGCCTGCCGTATCGCTGGTCGATGGTATGGATGAGTTGCTCTACCTGAACCGGATCGGTGACGTCACCCTGCAGGGCGCACGCCTGCTGTCCCTGGGCGGTTATTTCGGCGACGAGTGTCTCGGCTGCGTCTCGGCTGGAGCGATAATTGATGACCACCGTTGCTCCCCGGCCGGCCAGGGCCAGGGCCGTATATTTCCCGATACCGGTGGCGCTTCCGGTGACCAGGGCCACCCGATGTTGGAGCATCATCTGGAGAAACGTCCCCCTTCTGTCCGGTTTCCCTCTCTGGCGTAAGCGCTAAGCCTGTCATCGAGGCAAACAGCCCCCTTTCTCCCCTGAGCATACCCTTTTTTCAGGAAAAAGCAAGCCCTTTATGTCCCCCTCTCCCTTCCTTCTGGCCCGGAAATTACGGTAAACTATCTATGGGAGGAGGGAAAAGCTCCCTTGTCCTGTAACCCTCTTATCCGATCATGTTCCAGGGAAGGAGGGAGATCGTGAAACATCACGAGATGATCCAGGCCCTTTTGTCCCCTCACCTCTATCCGGATCGGCCCCAACGGGTCGAGTTCCGGCAAACGCATATCTCTTCGCTTTTCTTTACCGACCACTACGTCTATAAGGTGAAAAAGCCGGTGAACTTCGGCTTTTTAGACTTCTCTACCCTGGAAGCACGACGCTTTTACTGCCAGGAAGAAGTGCGCCTGAACCGGCGTCTCGCTCCTCAGGTGTACCTGGGAGTGGCCACCATCCGGGAAAAGGATGGACACCTCTCCTGGGATGGAGAGGGAAGGGTGATCGATTATGCCGTGGTGATGAGGCGGTTACCCGCCGAGAAGATGCTGGAGCGCTTGCTGGAGGCAGGACAGGTTTCGGCCGACGACTGGCAGCGGCTGGCTGCCTATCTGGCCGCCTTTCATCAGCGGGCAGAACAAAACGCGGAGATCACCCGGTACGGCGCCTGCGACGTGATCAGGGAAGACTGGCAGGAGAACTTCGCCCAGACGAAGCGGTATGTGGGCGAGACCTTAACAGAAGAGACCTATCACTATATCCAGCAGCAGGTGGAACGATTTCTCATGCAGCGACAGGGGATCTTTGCCTGGCGACAGCAGACCGGCCGTATCCGGGACTGTCATGGGGATTTGCGGGTTGATCATATCTGCCTGGAACCGGAGATCGCCGTTTTCGACTGTATTGAGTTTAACAAGCGTTTCCGCTATACTGATGTGGCGGCAGAAGTCGCCTTTCTGTATATGGATCTGGAAGCACGGGGTTTTGCAGATGCGGCGCGGCTATTTCTGCACCACTATCTGGTCGCCTCCCAGGATCAGGGTCTGCCTGCGCTGCTCGATTTTTATGCCTGCTATCGCGCCTATGTCCGCGGGAAGGTGAAGAGCTTTCTGCTGGACGACCCTGAGGTGAGTGAGGAAGAGAAGGCCGAGGCCCGACGACAGGCCACTGCTTACTTCACCCTGGCACGACGCTACGCGGAACGGCTTCGCTTCCCGCTCCTCCTGATCACCTGTGGGTTGACAGGGACAGGGAAGACGACTATGGCCAGGCTTCTGGCTGGCCATCTCTCCCTGGTCCTTCTTCGTTCCGATGTGCTCCGGAAAGAACTGGCTGCTCTCCCGCCCGCCGTGCATCGATACGAGGAGTATGGGGAAGGGATCTACAGCGAATCGTTTACCGATCAGACCTATGCCGCGCTCTATCGGGAAGCAGAGAGGTACCTGGTGCAGGGAGAATCGGTGATTCTCGATGCCTCGTTCCTGCGTCGAGCGAGGCGAGAGGAAGCGAGAAAACTGGCCGAGCGCCTGGGGGCTGCCTTTTATGTTATCGAGTGTGTCTGTCCTGAGGGCATGGTCAAGGAGCGTTTAGAAAAACGGCAGCGCGAGGGGAGAGATGCCTCTGACGGCCGCTGGGAACTCTTTTCCCAGCAAAAACAGGTGGCAGAACCGGTCACGGAGATCGCTGCCGAGCATCATATTCGCCTTGATACGACCCAGCCGCCAGCCGTTTTGCTGACAACCGTTCTGCAACACCTGGCCGGGAGAGAGGGGAGAGGAGCGGTCAGCGAAAAAGAAGGGGTAAAGCATGTACATCCGTCCTGAGAACAGGGAGTTGATCTTTAAAGGAACACCGGGACTGGAACGCGAGACCTGCATGGAATGTGGAAAAGAGGCCGTCATTATCTGGGAACCGGCAGAGTGGGGAGTCATCCTGCTCTGCGGGGAATGTGCGCAGACGATCGGTGTGCAGTTGCTCAAGGATGTCCGCAGTTATGAGATGGACAACCACCTCTCGGTCAAAATTCAGTCTCAAACGACTCCCCGCGCTCCTGGTCAGTAAGGTTCGTTGGGAGCATTTTCCGGAAAGGAGGGCATCCTATGGAAGGTTATGAGACGATTCTGGTGCCGCTGGATGGGTCAGCCGTAGCCGAGGCCATTCTCCCTGAGGTGGAGAAGCTTGCTGCTGCTTTCCACTCGCGTATCTCCCTGCTCCGCGTCGCCTATGCCCATACCATCCCGGGGGTCGATCCCACCGAAGCCCAGGTGGCGGTGGTGGAGGAAGCGGAGAGCTATCTCCAGGAGATCGCGGAACGCCTTAAAGAGAAAGGATTCTCTGTAGACACACACGTCCGCTACGGTGATGGTGCGGAAGAGATCCTGGATCACGCCATGCATAACGATATCGATCTGGTGGCCATGTCTACCCATGGCCGGAGTGGTGTCAAACGCTGGGTATTGGGGAGCGTGGCGGAGAAGGTACTCCGGCATTCTGCCAAGCCGATCTTTCTGGTGCGTGCCCCCAGCCCGGTGCAGGAAGGGTGATGAATCCCTGGTCGAGACGATGGAGGCTCGGTGGGACATTTTGTCTTCTTTTAGGGACAAAATGTCCCAATGGGGGAGGGACGAGCTTATGGCAAGCGGAGGAGGTTTTGCGGGCAGGAGAATTTTTCTCGAATCGATTTACTATGCATGTCACCTTTATGCCTTCCTGATCTCTCCCTTAAACCTCAGGGCTGGCATGATATTTGCTCAGGATTGAGGGAAAAGGAATCCCTGGAAAAGAAGGAGAGGAAGAGGAAAGAGATGCCATGCAGGAGACACCTCGAATCCTGATTATTGATGATGAGGAACGGATGCTGGCCATGCTGGAGAAGGTATTGACCCGCAGGGGATATGCGGTTCGTACCTGCTCGGCGGGGAAAGAAGCGCTGCGCCTCCTGGAAGAACATCCGTTTGATGTGGTGGTGACCGATTTGCGGATGCCGGATGTAAACGGGATGGAGATTCTCCGCACCGTCAAGAACCTCTCTCCGGATACCATGGTGGTCATGATGACCGCCTTTGGTTCGGTCGATTCGGCGGTAGAGGCGATGAAAGCCGGAGCGTACGATTATCTGAGTAAACCCTTTAAGATCGAAGAACTCCTCCTGATCCTGGAACGTGCCCTGGAAAAGTGGCGTCTTCACAAGGAAGTGACATCATTACGCCATGAAGTCTGGGGCAGGTACCAGTT
>RFHZ01000489.1 GCA_003696125.1 Nitrospinota bacterium | reverse complement strand
GTCAACGGCTTCGCCCTGGGCGGGGGATTTGAGATCGCCCTGGCCACGGATATCATCATCGCTGCCGAGCATGCGGAGTTTGGTCTCCCAGAGCCACGTGTCGGGCTGATGGCCGGTGCCGGAGGGGTACACCGCCTCCCCCGCCAGATCCCGATGAAGATCGCCATGGGGATGATCCTGACCGGCAAGCGCATCTCCGCCCAGTACGCCAAGGAGATCGGCCTGGTCAATGAAGTGGTGCCGCTGGCCGAACTGATGCCCACAGCAGAGCGCTGGGCGCGCGAGATCCTGGAGTGCGCTCCCCTTTCGGTCCGGGCCAGCAAGCAGGCGGCGATGGAAGGGCTGAAATTCTCCCTGCAGGATGCCATGGAACACCGCTACCCTGCCGTAGAACAGCTCCGCAATTCTGAGGATTGGGTGGAAGGTCCTCGTGCCTTTGCCGAAAAACGCAAACCGGTCTGGAAAGGAAAGTGACAGGGGTGATGGAACGTCTACAGCGCTTCTTGCAGGGGAGTGTGCATGGGAAACTGGTCAGCTTTCGTGAGGGAAGAGCCCCCCATGTCGTCATGGTTCGTTTCTATCGACGACCATCTGATCCATCCCTTTATATCAGAACCCTGCGACACTCGGTCAAGGTGCGGAACATCCGTCGCTACCCCCAGGTGACCCTCATCGTGGATCAGGTGGACCAGGAAACAGCACCAGAACCGGGTTTTATCCGTATAGAAAGTGCCATCATCGAGGGGGAATGCGAGGTGATAGAGTCTATTGCCGACCTTCCTGAAGACCTCTTTGCCCTTCTCTTCTCAGAGGTGGCCACGACACCAGACTCCCCGCAGGCCGCTCAATTGAAAGCCTCTCGCGTTGTCTTGAAGATCACGCCGCAACGGGTACGGTACCAGCGAGGAAAGATACGGGAGGAAATAGAGGAGAAACAGTGATGACCACGATTCCGGCTCACGCTCTGGAGCTTCATCGTTCCGCTCTCGTGGTGGATACGCATAACGATACGTTGATCTGGGTGCTGGATGGGAAACGCGATCTGGGTATCCGGAACCGGGAGGGGCACATCGATATCCCACGCCTGCGAGAGGGGGGAGTCAAGGTCCTGCTCTGCGCCTGTTATACCCCTGCTTCCCTGATGCCTGACCGGTGTGCCAGCCGTGTATTGAAATTGATCGATACCATGTATCGATTGCTCGCTCGCCATCCGGGCGATCTCACCCTGGCCCGTACCGTAGGGGAAATCGAGCAGGGGGTGCAGAAGGGGAAGATTGCTCTGGTCTTGACCGTAGAAGGGGGACATGGGATTGAGGATGATCTGGGTATCCTGCGGATGTTCCATCGACTCGGGGTGCGCAGCATGACCCTTACCCACTTCAACAACAACAACTGGGCTGATGGAAGTGGTCCCCACCAGACCATTCCCAATCATGGGGGATTGACCGATTTTGGACGTGAGGTGATCCGGGAGATGGATCGTTTGCGCATGATCATCGATATCTCTCACGCCTCTGAAGAGACCTTCTGGGATGTGCTGGATGTCTCTACCCGTCCGGTCATCGCCTCCCATTCTAACGCCTATACCCTCGCTCCCCATCACCGCAACCTCAAGGATGACCAGATTCGTGCCCTGGCCAGACGGGGTGGTGTCATCGGCATAAACTACTTTCCTCCCTTCCTCTCCTCCCAGGCGAGTGCCGCCTGGGAAGAGATGGTGGAGAGTGAGACCTACCAGCAGATCCAGGAAGAATGGGCGGATGATCTCCTGGCCCGCGAGCGGGCGGTGGAGCAACTCGCCCGGGCGGTAATCCCTCCTGTCCCCTTTTCCCTCATCCTCGATCATATCGACTACATCGTCAACCTGGTCGGCGTAGAGCATGTCGGCTTGGGATCAGACTTTGATGGGATTTCGGTGACTCCACAGGGGTTAGAAGATATAAGCCGCGTCCCGCTGATCACCGCTGGCCTGCTGGAGAGGGGGTATGCGGAAGCGGATATCCGCAAGATCCTGGGTGAGAACTGGCTACGCGTCTTCCGGGAGGTCTGGGGAGCCTAGGTATGGGCAGGCTCTGCTCCGATATCTACCGTGCGCTAAAGCCCTAGCATGGTGGAGAAAAATTGCAGAGCCACCTCAAGAGGGTCCTCGGTCTCGCTGGTGATGTCAGGGAAAATCCCCTGTTCGTTGATCACCTCCCCGGTGGGGGTGCGGAATTCCTGCGTGGTCACGATCAGGCCGGAGCCATCGGATAAGGTGAAGATGGTCTGAATGAGTCCTTTACCAAAGGTGCGGGTACCGATGGTGGTCGTTGGAGGCGGGGAGTTTTCCTTCAGGGCAGCGATCAGGAGTTCGGCAGCACTGGCTGTATTCTGATTCATCAGGATTACCAGGGGGAGGGAAACGGCCAGTTCTGCTGGCGGATAGGGTGTCTGGGTGAGTCCGTTGAAATCATCTGCAACGCAGATGTTTTGTGTCTCTTCCCTATCCAGGATGCGTGTGATCACCCCTGCTTGCTCCAGGCCCTGTGCACATCCGAGAGAATCGAGGAGGGGAAGAGTCTCGGGGGAAAGGTGAGCCGGGATAAAGCGATCAGCTTCCTCCACGGCGACATCGAGACGGCCACCAGGATTATCGCGCAGATCGAGGATTATTCCCTGTCCCCCACTCTCTTCTACTGCCTGCAGGGCAGCGGAAAGCTGATCCAGGGTGGTTGCGGTAAAGGTGGTTTGCTGAATATAGCCGATGAGTGCCGTTTCTCCAGAGGAGGATGCTGTTATCTCTAACATCTGTGCGGTGACAGAGGGAATATCGATCTCTTCGCGTACTATCGTTACCGGAAAGGTCTCTGCATCCCGTCTGAGCAACAGGGTTACCGGTGTCCCGGCTTCACCTCGAATCCGGGCTGCCACCTCTTCTAAGGCGAGACCAGCCGTCGATACGTCATCAACGGCCAGGACCACATCCCCCGGTTGCAAACCGGCCCTGGCGGCCGGGGTATCTTCAAAGACCTGGACAACGGTTATCTCGCCTGTGTCGCGGTTGAGGTTTATGGTTATCCCGATTCCCGAAAATGTTCCCTGCAGGTTTTGCCGGAGCTGGGAGAGTCCTTCGGCAGTGACCAGGCGGGTGAAAGGGTCCTGGACCGCGTCCACGACTTCCTGGGCAGTAGAAAAGAGGTCTGGAGTGGAAGGAAGCCGGTCTGGGTAGAGAAAGTGCGTCTTCAGGAGGAAGAAGACTTCGTCACGTAGGGCTGTTTGGGCATCCTGGGGAGGGAGATCGCTGCTCCCATCTCCACCACCGCATCCGACCAGGAAGAAGAGGAGTCCTACTAACCAGCAGAGTTTCTTAGACATCTATCATGGTTCCTTTCTCGGGAGAGGGCACCTTAGAGCAGGAGGCAAGACGAGGAAGAGCATATGGCAGAAGAGATCTTCGACGTGGTTGATGCACACGATCAGGTGATCGGTCAGGCCCCGCGCAGCGAGGTACATGCCAGAGGCCTGCCGCACCGGGCTGTTCATATCTTTGTGTTGAACTCACAGGAGGAGTTACTCTTGCAGAAGCGTTCGGCCACCAAAGACGAGTTTCCCCTGCGCTATACCTCTTCGGCATCTGGCCATCTGCGTAGCGGAGAGTCGTACTGGGAAGCCGCCCGGCGGGAGCTGGAAGAAGAGCTGGGATTACAGAGCAGCCTAGAGATGCTGGGGAAGTTCCCTGCCAGTCGAGAGATGGCCATGGAACATACGGTCCTCTTCCGGACCCGGACCGATGCTCCTCCTCGCTTTCACCCGGAAGAGATTGCTGAAGGAGGGTTTTACCCTCTCTCAACGATCGTGCAACTGCTGCATCAGGATCCAGAGCGGTTTACTCCCCCTTTCCGTTTGCTCTTCCAGTGGTACCTGCAACACTATCCATCCCCGTTACCGGAGGAAGGAAGGGATCTTCCCTTACTCTAGCAAGGGGAGTGAGCATTGTCAAGGGGAATGAGGGCTGAACTCTTGAGGTTGGCAACGAGTAAAGAGCGCAGGAAGATGGCGAGGGACTATGGCCAAGATTGATATGTTACTCAAGCAGGCTAAGGAGATGGGGGCGTCTGATCTGCACATTCGTGCCGGACTCTCTCCACTGGTACGGATTCATGGAGAACTCCATCCCCTTTCCGAAGCCAGGCTCTCCCCGGAGGTCTGCCAGGAGATGTTGGGAGAGATCATGAGTCCAGAGCAGCAACGGATGTTTCAGGAACAAGGGGAGTGTGATTTTGCCTATGCCATCCCGGGGATCGGACGATTCCGTACCAACCTGTTTCAACAGCAGTACGGGATAGGAGGGGTATTTCGGATCATTCCAGACCGCGTGCTTAGCCTGGCCGAACTCCACCTCCCCAAGGGACTTGCCCGCTTTGCCCACCTCGAAAAAGGGCTCATCGTGGTGACCGGTCCCACGGGGAGTGGAAAAACGACCACCTTAGCCGCCCTGATCGACCTGATTAACGAGGAACGCCGCTGCCATATCCTTACCATTGAGGACCCCTTAGAGTTCCTGCACCAGAATAAAAAAGCGCTGATCACGCATCGAGAGGTCGGCTCGCACACCCGCTCTTTTGCCCAGGCCCTCCGCTCCGCCTTGCGTGAAGATCCGGATGTAATCCTGATCGGGGAGATGCGGGATCTGGAGACCATCTCTTTGGCCCTGACCGCTGCCGAAACCGGCCACCTGGTACTGGCCACTCTCCATACGACCACCGCTGCGGCCACGGTTGACCGCATTGTGGATGTCTTCCCTGCCACCCAACAGGAACAGGTACGGACCGTTCTGGCCGAGGTGTTAAAGGGGGTGATCTGCCAGCAACTGCTCCGGCGGGCTGATGGGAAGGGAAGGATCGCTGCCCTCGAAATTCTGGTGGCCACCCCTGCTCTGGCCAACCTGATCCGGGAGGGGAAGACCTTTCAGATCCCTTCTATCATACAGACCGGTAAGAGGGAAGGGATGCAGACCATGGACCAGGCCATCGCCGAACTCCTGAGACAGAAGCTGATTACCCCAGAAGAAGCCTATGCCAAGGCCATCGATAAGGAGACCTTCCAACGCTATCTCGGCTCTGCCAGCTTCTTTCGTCGGCAGTGACGACCGCACCCTTTTCCTTAACGTGGCGACCGGGATCGTTTTTTTCGTTGCCAGAACGGCTTCTGCTTCGAAGGGGGAATAACCATGACCTTGACCGAAGGGGGGAGGCGTTTGATCCAGAGGTATCGCAAGAGGTGAGGACGATCCTGCAGGCTCTTGTTGATAATCTCTAATGCCTGCGCCTCCCCTTGGGCCTCCACCTGCCGGGCTGCCGACCGCTTTTCTGCCTGGACCACGGCAAAGTCGAGTTCATGAATCTTCTGGGCTGCAATCATCTTGTGTTGCAGGCTCCTTTCAAAATCCTGCGGGAAAGAGAGGGATCGCAAAAAGAAGGCTTCACAGATGATCCCATGGCGAATCAGGGCTTCTTTTAATCGATCTTCGATTTCGCCCTGTACCGCCCAGCGGCTGGGACCGTAGAGATCAGAAGCGCTGAACTTGGCCACGACCAGACGGACGATGTTGCGTACAGCAGGATGAACGATCTTGGTGTCAAAGGCAGAACCGACCGTCTGGTGGAGTTCTACCAGGCGGTCGGGATCGAGGCGATAGCGTACCGTGATATCGAGACCGATCTTCATCCCATCCCGGGTAGGCATCCATAACCCATAGAATTTCTCCTCCTCTCCGCGGCGCTCAACCACACTCCGCACCGTGTACGTCCTGCTCCGCACGTCGTAGCGTGTCACCCGGTCGAGTAAAGGGAAGACCAGGTGCACGCCTTCGGAGAGGACGGTGGGTTGCATGCCGAAAAAGAGATTGAAGACGACCCCACGGTACCCTGGGGGAATGATGACCAGGGCAGACCAGAGGAGAAGGAGGGTTACACCGAGGCTTATCCCCCAGCCTATCCACTGGCGCCACGAACCCAGGGAAGAGAGGAGGGTACCGTCGGCGAGGTGACGGGAGAGGATGGGGAGGAGGTGGTTGATGATGCCGACCAGGATGAGGAGAAGCACGGCCACAAAGAGGAGCACGCGCAGGAATCGATCGTCAACAGGGACTCTGCTGGGAGGGACTTCTACAGCTTCGGCCTCTTCTACCGTGGTACGGATACGGTGGAGCTTGCCGTTACGCAGCAGGGATAAAGTGACTACAGCACCAGGCTGGGTCTGGGCCACAAACGCCTGGAGTTGGGCCACATCGGTGATGCTCTCTCCATTATAGCGCAGGAGGATATCTCCCCGCTGGATCCCGCTCTGTTCGGCCGGACTTCCCCGGATCACCCCGATGACCATGACGCCTTTCTCCGAGGGAAGGTCGTTGAGCCGGGCAATGCGGGGGGTAAGGTTTTGCACGTAGATGCCGAGCTGCTTCCGTTCGGTTGCGGCCTCACCTCTCCCTCCCAGCAGGAGGAGCAGGAAGCAGACGATACTGCTCCAGTATATCAGAGCTACTCTTTTGACCATCGGGGTATATCGCCTTTTCCTGATCAATTTTTCTTTTTCCCTCTCCTATTATCGCCTGAAACACTCTGACGAGGCAAGTACTTTTGACAGAACCGGGTTTCTACCTTGCGTCTTCAGGACGCTTCCGCTACCATTATGGCTATGCGTCTAAACCAGAGCTTGGGAGAAAAAGCCCCACCGTTGGGGCCTGGAGTTAAGGAGGAGAGATGGAAGATCAGGTCTATAAGCTCGTTGAACTAACCGGTACTTCCTCTACCACGCTTGAGGATGCCATTCAGAACGCCATTGCCAAGGCGGCAAAGACCATACGTCAGATGCGATGGTTCCAGGTAGAGGAGATCCGGGGAAGCATCGATAACGATGCCGTCAGGCAATGGCAGGTGACGGTAAAGATCGGTTTTAAGGTAGAATAGCCTCCTTTTAAGCCGCTATTACTTGATCAGCACGGTGGGATACCCCATGACAATGGTCCCACCGTGGGCGGTCATGTCTCCCATGCGGGCGGCAGGTAGCCCACCGATCAGGACGGTGAAGCTTCCCAGAGCAATCACATCTGGCGGGCCTACACAGGCAGCCATATCCGTAACCCGGGCAGCAGGCAGGCCACCGATCAGGACCGTGATACCTCCTGGTGGCAGGATGGGGCCGCCCACATGCGGCACCAGACCGGTAACCATGGGACACACATGCATATCGGTAACACGGGCAGCGGGTAGCATAG
>RFHZ01000488.1 GCA_003696125.1 Nitrospinota bacterium | reverse complement strand
GCGCCGAACACGCCAACGAGATTTCGCGTATCGTCGTGACCGAGGCTGTTGCCGCTGGCTCTGATACGGATCAGGGAGAGGTGACGGCGACCTGCCTCATCGATTGCTCGGGCTGGAAAGGGGTGCTGGCCAGCTCCTTAGATCCCACCTATACCCGCCATACCCGCCTGAACTACGGGATTGAGTGCGAGGTCCCGTACCGGAGCGAGACCATTCACTTCTACCTGCGACCAGAGGGAAAGCGGAAAGAGGTGATCTGGGTCTTTCCCTGTGGAGAACAGAGCCGTATCGGAATCGGCCGCTATACCGGCTATGCGCCGCTGCGATCCCGCCTGAAAGCCTTCATGACCGAACGAGGACTCTCCCTGCACCGGGTACATGGCGGGTACTTCCCTTACGGGTTCAAACCGCCGGTGGTCGGATCGCTGTTTGTGGTCGGCGATGCCGGGGGACAGTGCTTCCCCTTTACCGGGGAGGGGATCCGGAGCAGCATCTACTTCGGGCTGCTCTGCGCATCACTGGTCCAGAAGATCATCGATCGTGAAATCTCCCTGGAGGAAGGATTGCACACGTACCGGCGCCTGATCCTGGAGTACCGACGGGCCTTCTGGATCCTCCATTCCCTGCAATGGCTGCTGATCACCCTCCCGGAAAGCCTGGTGTGCCAGATCTTCCGGTGGGCCAGCCATCCCCGGCTCTTCTCCTACCTCTGGCAGGCTTATGAGACCGTGGTCAGCGATCGCTGGATTCCCGCTCCTCCCCCTCCTGAAGAGGACCTCGCGCCACCGGTCCTGCCCTGACCGGTACTTGACCACAGGGATAAGGGCGCTTTTCAGCTCTTGGAGTAATACCGGATCTGTTTCAGGTTCGTGGTATGGCTCCCGCCTGGAGATGGCGTTGCTCGGGAGACTCCTGTGGTCATGACAAAGCGCATCAGCTTCCCACGCAATTGAGACAGTTGAACGGTTGATTATCCCTGAGAGATTAGGGTATAGTGAAAGGCAAGACGGTAAACTGCTGAAAGAAAGATAAAAAGGCAGCCCTGGAGACGGGAACTCCCTGTCCAGGGCTCATGAAGCAAGAAGGAGAAAAAAAGCGATGTGGCGCATGGTTCCTGTTGTGTTCAGCATCCTCCTCTTCACCATGGGGAGTTTTACCCAGGGACTGGCCCAGCAACCGGCAGCCGGTTCCCCAAAGACACAGCTTCTCCTGACGGTGGAGGAATTGCAAAAACGCCTCCAGGACCCCCACCTGCGTATCCTCGATGCCCGCCCCCCTCGGGAGTACGGCCGGGGCCATATCCCTGGGGCCGTGAACCTCCCGGTCAGACAGATCACCGTTGTGCGGGACGGGATTCCCGGCATGCTGGCCCCGCAGGAGAGGATAGAAGCGGTACTCGGTAGCCTGGGGATAAAACGGGAGTCTCCGGTAGTCATCTATGATACCGCCGTAGGTGTCCGGGCCACACGGCTCTTCTGGGCGCTCGAGTACTACGGTCACCCTCATGTTGCCCTGCTCGATGGCGGGTTTACCGCCTGGCAGGCAGCCGGTCTTCCCGTTACCACAGATGTCCCCCCGGTTCAGCAGACTCCCTATCAGGCCTCTCCAGACCCGGACAGGCTCGCCACTGCCCAGTGGATCCTCGAGCATCTAAAGGCTACCGATGTGGTGCTCGTGGATGCCCGCTCTCCAGCAGAGTTCCGCGGGGAGACGGCAGGACGGGGCATCAAGGCGGCCGGCCATATCCCGGGTGCGGTCAATATCAACTGGGTGCAAAACCTGACCCAGACCGCCCCATGGAAGGTGCGTCCCCTGGAGGAACTCCGAAAGCTGTACCTCTCGCAAGGGGTAACGCCAGACAAGACCGTGGTAACCTATTGTCGCTCCGGGATGCGGGCTTCCCATGCCTACTTTGTGCTGCGGCTTCTCGGCTATCCCCGGATCCGTCTCTACGACGGTTCCTGGCTGGAATGGGGAAACGGTGAGCGCTTTCCCGTGGAGTAAACCCGAACCGGGGGCAGAAGAGAAAATATCTAACGATAAGGGTTATGTATCGAGAGAGGAGAATATGATGCAAAGACTCTGGATAGGCAGTGTCGTGGTAGTGCTGGGTATCCTGATG
>RFHZ01000487.1 GCA_003696125.1 Nitrospinota bacterium | reverse complement strand
GGGCACGACGTGTCTGCACCGTGCCGGTCAGACCGGCAGAGTAGAGGCTGGCCGAGAGGTTCCCCCTGCCGTCCACAAAATGCAGGGGGATGCCCCGTTCCGCACAGGCCTCCACCACATCGGCAGAGAGACTGATCCCGCGTCCGCTGATGAGCACCGTTTCCAGGTGCAGGAGCGGTGCTTCCAGCAGCTTCTCCCCACTGCCGATGCGGGTGACCTGCAACCGCTCGCTATGCTTACCTACATGGGTGCCGAATTCATCGACGATGAGGTGCTTGATAATGGCCATGGGTCCTCCTCAGCCATGGAAATTTATACTCTGTCCCTCACCCAGACGGACATCCCTGGAGAACAACTGGCAAAGATAGCCAGAGAGGAAAGGCTCCATTAGGGTGATGTTTGAAATCTCTCGAAAAGTGTGAATCCCCGTCCAGCCTGGATCAGGCGATAGGGCAGTATTACATCGATCCGTACCCGTCCAGGACCAAGTTTTATCCCTTTTTCTCGATTATAGATGTTCACCTGATCAAAGGTGAGCTTTGGTCCCCAGTCGTCCAGACGCTGAATGATGCCGAGGGGAAAAGCTGAGGGGGGTTCCCCCTGCCCTTGTCCATCCAGGCTGGACGGGCCTGTCAGAGAGACAAAGCCCTCAGGTGGCTTGTTCTCCTCGGTTTCTCGCTCTTTCACCTGGCCTACCAGTTGAAAGAACGAGCCGCGTTTCCCAAAATAGGTAATGTGGGGCAATAGCGGCTTCATGGCTTCAAGGGTCTTGCTCTCCCCTCCTAAAGCGATCTCTAAATACCCGCTTAGCTGCACGTACTCGCGGAAGGCGATGGTACGTTGAAAGGCGCGATCACTCTCTCGATCACGCTCGGGTTTGAGGACTTTGGCAAACAGGTTAGTCACTGCTATCCGCTCAGGGAGGCCCAGGGCAAGGCGTAGACTCTTAATAAGCTCAAACGCTTCTGGCCCGTAAGCCACTCCTTTTACACGAATCGCCACATCAAGCAAGGCGGTGCGGATAGCAAAAGGGGTAGGCACCAAAAGACTCTTGCCCCCGGTGGAGGTTGCCTCGCCGTACTTGAGGGAGAACAATCCCACCGGCTGGTAAGTAGCGATTAACCAGCGCATGGTTTAATTTCCCCTCTGAGCAAAGAGACGATACGGGTGTGTGGTATCCAACACCTGTTTCATGTGCACGGCAAACTCGGACATGGTGTTGAACGGCCGCACTTCTAACCTCCCGGTACTATCGAGGGCTTGGGCTACTTCCTGGATCTGGGTTTTGTAGTTTTCGTCCAGTGGGCTGATGGTAGGCGCTGGAAGAACCGCATGACTGATGGTTATTACCCCTTCGAACGCCAGGATATGAGGATTCTGGGTACCCCGCATGGCACCACCGGGCTCAACATAGGTGTGGATCACGCTTTCCAGAAATGCCTGATAGCGGCGCAGGCACTCTTCTTCATCCAACGCATATTCCTGGCTGATGTCGTTGAACCCGATACGCGCCAGTTCAAAGGTGGCAACAGTGGCGTAGATCCCTGAAGAGGCTGGACGGTGAAAGATCGGCTGCTCTATCGCTTCTTCGCCACCTCGTTCAGAGGCGTAGCGCACATGGAAGTAAGATTCGGTGCGTACCTTATCAGGAAGGCCCACTACCCAACTGAATTCGGCTATCGATTTTCGAGGTATAGACCGGGCACCACGAGCAATTAATGTTCCCTCCGTATCATCCAGCGCACAGGTTTCCAAGAGCTTATTGATCGTTTCTGCGTCCTGGGAAGGTAAATTCTGGATGAAGTTCCTGTCTCCAAGGATGCGGTCAGAACGGAAAGATTTACATCCTTCACACAAAGCCAGCTCTCGTTCACGCGCCAGTCGATAGAAATGCTCGGCCTGGATATGCTTGAACATATCACCACTGATGGCGTTGACTTTGTGGATGTTGCCCGTGGTATCCACCAGGGTGACCATACGGGTCATGGTTTGGTTCCCCTCACCACCCTCGTTGTTAAGCGAGTGCATTTCCAGGGTGAGGCGTCCAGAGATGGATAGACTGTAAACCGGTTGCAGATTGTTCATGGCTTACCTCCTCTCTTTGGGATGATACTTAGTTGGTTTCTTCCGGCTCAGTATCCTCACGCGGTTCACGGGCATAGCCGAAAGCGATCAGGAGATTGGCCACCACTTCGGAACCGTATTCATCTACTAAGCGGACGATCTCCCGGATATCAGAAGTACGCAAATCCCGCCGCATCTGTTTTTGCGTGTTTTCCAAAACCTGTGCGTTCTCCTGATTGTAGTTTTGCATAAAGTTGGTAAGGGTCACGATGAATTCATCACGTACCGTAGCCTTACGCTTGAATTCTGCACCCAGCCCGTAGCGGATTTCGTAAAGGATATCCCTCCCTTGAGCTTTGCGGCTCTGTGGGATGACGGTACTGTGGCGGATGGCATAGGCCACATTCTGAAAACCTTCATTTTCGACGATAGGTAAGAGGGGTTTGTTACTGGCCATAATCAACCTCCGTAACAAGACTACTGTAAAGGTGGGAACCCAACGTTCTCCACTGTTATAACGCCGGATGAGTTCATGACTGTAGCCACCGGCAAAGTCAAAGAAAGCCTGCCAGTTATTCCCGGCGATAAAGTCACGATAACGGCGCAGCAGGTCATACCCATCGCTTCGGACTTCCTCTATTCCCCGGATGACTTCTAGATGTTCATCTATCACCTCCTTAAGCTGACGAACTTCTGACTGGTTTTGCAACTCACCGCTCCACGCCGGTAAGTTCAAAAAGGAGAGATTGACCATGGTGTATGCGTTACGGCTCAGGAGTTTGAACTGAGCTACATGGAAGCCTGCCACTACTCTTTCTGGGGCCAGTGATGGGAGATCTGCATCGAAATCATACTCATCACGCTGTGCCGCCTCTACGTAGTCTAACCAGGCTCGATTAAAGAGTAACAGACTGGTGATGTCGCTTTTAAGGCTGGTTTCATCTCTGCGGCGCTCGTTCCACAGGTACCGGTTGAAGCGACGGAAGGCCTCCTGGTGAGCTCGAAAAGAGAGACGCATAGG
>RFHZ01000046.1 GCA_003696125.1 Nitrospinota bacterium | reverse complement strand
GCTGCGGCGCGCCATGGGCAAGAAAAAACCGGAAGTCATGGCCCAGCAACGGGCCAGGTTTATCGAAGGGGCGGTGGCGAACGGGATCAGCCGGGAGAAGGCGGAGAAGATCTTTGCCCAGATCGAATACTTTGCCGGATATGGGTTCAACAAGTCGCACTCCGCCGCCTATGCCCTCATCGCCTACCAGACCGCCTACCTGAAAGCCCATTACCCGACCGAATATATGGCTGCCCTCCTGACCAGTGAGATGGACAATGCCGATCGGGTGATGCGCTACATCCGTGAATGTCGCGCCATGGGTATCCCGGTCCTCTCCCCAGACGTCAACGAAAGCTATCGTGACTTCCGGGTGGTGGATGGACAGATCCGTTTCGGACTGGCCGCGGTGAAGAACGTGGGAGAAGGGGCCATTGCCAACATCCTGCAGGCCCGAAGCGATGGCAGGTTCCGTTCCTTCATCGACTTCTGCCACCGCATCGATCCCCGGCAGGTGAACAGGCGGGTCATCGAGAGCCTGATCAAATGCGGGGCCTTCGACTCCCTGGGGGAAAAGCGGGCCCATCTGATGGCCATACTGGATGAAGTCCTGGAGACGGCCCAGCGCCGGTTAAAAGACCGGGCCAACGGGCAGATCACCCTGTTCGGTGACCTGGAGGTGACCGAACCGGTACCCCTGCCCTCCCCGGCCGGGACCCCGGTGGAGGAATGGGAAGAGGGACAGTTGCTGAACTACGAAAAGGAGGCGCTCGGCTTTTATATCACCGGCCACCCGCTCGGACGCTTCGAGCACCAGCTTCGCCTCTATACCAACGCCGATGCGGAACGCATCCAGGCCCTGGGCTCCGGGAGCAAGGTGACTATCGGTGGCATGATCACCAAGGTGCGGCTCCAGACCACCCGCAAAGGGGACCGGATGGCCTTCCTGACCCTGGAGGACCTGCACGGATATGTGGAGGTCATCCTCTTCCCCGAGGTCTACCAGCAAAGCCTCTCGCTCCTCGAAGAAGAGAGGCCGGTCCTGGTGCGGGGTACCATCGATAGAGGGGAGAAGAGCACCAAGGTCATCGCCGACCGTCTCCTCTCCCTGGACCGGATCGATTATACCCGCTTTCGCCGCCTACACCTCAAGCTCTACCCCTCCCGCCACGACCGGAGATACCTGGAAAGACTCTGCCAGATGCTCCAGGCGGTCCCGGGCTACCTGCAGCCGTACCTCCACTTCTTCTTCCCGGACCGGCGCGAGGTGGTCCTCCTGCCGGACAGCCGGTTTCAGGTCACCCCCTCCCCCCAGCTCTTTACCGAAATCGAAACCCTGCTGGGAGAGGGCTCTGTCTATCTCGAATAATCGCTCCCCTCTCGCGCTGCCTGCGTCGCTTTCCCCTTGACTGGCCGTGCAAAATCTTTTATAGTGCATGGTATCTTGCAGTCCCATGCACCATATCCCGTGCAGAGAAGGAGAAGGGGGATGAAAGAAGATCTCGAACGCCGGCAGGAAATAAAAGAGATGGTGCGCTGCGCCCAGCTCCACTTCCACTACCATCGGAGTCAGAAGGAGGTCGCGGAAACGCTCCATTTATCCCCGAGTAAGGTCTCCCGCTTGCTCAAAAGGGCCTACGAAGAGGGGATCGTGGAGGTCAAGATCCACGTTCCCCGTCTCCCCAGCCTGGAGATGGCCTTAACCGAGAAGTACGGCCTGCGAGATGCCATCGTTATCACCGGGGGGGAAGAGGAGATGATCAAGGAAGACCTGGGGAGTGCTGCTGCCCAATATTTTGAAAAGATCGCCGGCAATGGGGCCAAAATCGGGATCTCCTGTGGATTTACTCTCTATAACCTGGTACGGCACCTCAAGGAAAACCGCTTTTCTGATCTGACCCTGTACCCGCTCTGTGCGGAAAGCTCCCTGGAAGGATCGCTCAAGATGGTCGGCCTCTTCTCCAACACCCTGGTAGGGATGATGGCCGCCAAATACCGTCCCCGTGTGACCGCCTACGCGCTCCCCAGCTTTCCGGTCCTCACGGAAGGGGATATGGAAGAACAACGCCAGGCTTTCCTCTCCCGCGCCGATATCCGCCAGGTCTATGACGGAGCAGCCAACGCCGATATCTTCCTGCTCGGCATCGGCTGTATCGGGGAAGAAACCCCCGGCTTTTCCCTCTTTGCCGAGTCCTATGGCATCTCGGCCCAGCAGTTGCGCAGCATGAACGTGGTGGGGGAGATCAACTATCAACCCTTTAACCTGGAGGGGGAACTGGTGTGTCATCCTGACCTGAAAGGCCTCCTGCAACGCATCGTCGCCATCCCCGCCTCCCATCTCCGCGAGATGGCCAAACAGTTTGGGAAGTTCGTTATCGCCGTGGCCGGAGGAGCGCAAAAGCTTCTGGCCATCCGGGGAGCACTGGCCGGACGCTTCTGTAATGTGCTGATCACCGATGAAACCATCGCCACGGCGCTGCTGCAGGATGATGCGGACCCCCGCATGATGCCATAGTCCTGGCAAGAAGATTGCAATTTTTTTTATTCCTGGTATAATAATTGCAGAAATGAGCGTGAACACGCGCTGGCCAATGCCCGTCCCATCCTGGAAAGGCGATGGGCAGAGAAAGAATGCCGATGGGGGAAGAGGTGGACGCAGAGAAGTGGGAAGCTTTATCTCCAGGCGGGAAGAAGTCGGGGGGACACTTTTTCCCGGAAGCAGTTAGGAACCAGAACGATGGGGAGAAAGAAGAAGATCAAGATCGATAAGAAGGACATCGAGAAATTCTTACGGGAAAAAGTCGAAGTCGATCGGCTCGCCGATTACCAAATCGCCCAGCTCCTGGATGTCGGTACCACCACCGTCTTCAACTGGCGGAACAAGTTTAATATC
>RFHZ01000486.1 GCA_003696125.1 Nitrospinota bacterium | reverse complement strand
CTCCTTTACCCTATAGATGCACAACGATCAACCCGTCTTCCACCGTGACCGGATAGGTCTCCACCGCCGAGGACGCAGAGCTTTTTTGCTTATTCATCCCGGCGTTCTCTGCGAACTCGGCGGTAAAAAGTTTTTCCGGTCACCTATGGCCTGAAGATGGCTCACTGTTCTCCGGCTCCTCGATCGGTTGCGTGGTCAGGCGAAAGTGCTCAAAGAAATACTCGCTGGGCAGGCGTCGCAACCAGGGGGGGTCGGAGCGGAGTCCACGATAGTTCTTGTCCAGTCGCCAGAGCAGACCGGGAACCCAGGCGATCCCTCCCTCTACCAGGACCACCTTCAAGCGGGGAAAACGTTCAAAAACCCCTTCGCAGATGAAGCTGACCAGATGAGTCATGAAGGCCTGGGACATGGCGGTATGCCACTCGAGGTAGAAAGAAGGCCAGCCACAGGCGGTGGGAGGGTTGCTGGACCCGACCGGTCCTCCTTCTGGGGGTCGCGCATCCTCCCGCTCTCCCCCTCCCACCACCTTCGGGTAGGGGGCATGGGGAAGACGGCGAAACCCGGTCTCCTCGATATAGGCTCGCCAGCGGGAAGGCAGGTAGGGAAAGAGGTCACGTAACGAGCGGATGACGTGGTGCACATCACAATCTATGATCCCGGTCGGCCGGGTACGGGACGTTGACTGCTCACTGCCCGGCTTGGTTACGGTTGGAGACATCATACACTCCTCAATTCTCACGTATACAAGAGGTTTAAGCCCACCCTAGCCGGGAAAGAGAGAAAAGTCAAGCCTGTTTTCGCACCCGCAAGGGACAGGGAATCTCTGGCCTCTTTTTTGCACGGATAGAGGATGAACTGCGGGAGAGGTACTCGTGAAAAACATGCCTGGCAATACCTGGCGTGGGATCGACGGGCTGGGATATCTTCCAGGGTATGCATTTTTTTCCTCTTCTTACCGGTTGATTTGACAGGATAAAACGGGAAAATAAAGACAGAGGAAGGATGGAAGCGTACCGAGAAAAGTTTTCATGTTCTGTTCAGGTCCTGGACCCTCCCCGGCCCACTCAGGGTTGCCGGGAAGCGGCATCTGGTCCCAGGATCCTCTTCTTCAGTGGCGGTACCGCGCTGAGCAGGTTGAGTCAAACCCTTATCCGGTACACCCATAATTCCATTCACCTGGTCACCCCTTTTGATTCGGGAGGGAGCTCGGCCAAGCTACGCCAGGCGTTTCACATGCCGTCGGTAGGAGACATCCGCAACCGGCTGATAGCCCTGGCCGATCGCTCGATCCCCGGTATTCCAGAGGTCTGCCAGCTTTTCGCCTTTCGCTTTCCCCGCACCGGAACTCTGGGCGACCTGCGTGCCCGCCTGGAGCGGATCGTCTGGGGGAATGATCCGCTGGTTACCCG
>RFHZ01000485.1 GCA_003696125.1 Nitrospinota bacterium | reverse complement strand
CCGGTAAAGGTGTACCCTTTCACCCGATTGCGATAGGCGATGCGGTGCATCGGATTGGCGATCCAGAGCGATGCGGCATCATTGACCACGATCTCCTGCGCCTTCTTATAGAGTTCGTATCGCTTCTCCGTATCCGCCGTTTTCCGCGCCTCTTCCATCAGCCGGCTCATCTCCGGGTTCTGGTACCAGCTCGCCGACATATAGGTCCCCCAGGCATTGGGATGGTACATCAGGTAGGTATGCCCATCCGGCGAGGGGTACTTTGCCGTGTGGAAGACCGGGAAGAAGTCTGGAGTCGTTTCCGGCTTGGAGACCATCTGCACCAGGGTAGCCCAGGTGTTCGGCTTCAGCTCGACATCGATACCGATCTCTGCCAGATTGCTCTGCAGCAGCAACCCCATCTTCTCATTGACCCCGGCCGTGGTATAGCTATAGATAAACTTCCGCTTCGGCTTGACCCCTGCCTTTTTCATATACTCTTTGGCCTTGGCCAGATCGGTCTCATACACCTTCACCTTGTCGTTGTGTCCGGCCAGGCCAACCGGTACCGGACCCCGGGCCCGCTTCGCATTACCGAAGATCACCTCCACCGCGGTGCGATAGTCGAAGGCGTGCAGGATGGCCTTCCGGACGTTGATGTTGTCGAGGGGAGGCTTCTTGTTGTTGATGTGAATCAGGTAGAGCTGGTTATTCGGATCCTCCTGCACCGTGACCCCTTCCATGTTGCGGGCAGACTCGAACCACTCCCGGTCCTTCCACTGATCGCTCATATCGATTTTACCCGCCTTGAGGAGGGTCTTCATGGTGGCCGGTTCCGGGACGATCTCGATCACCACCTTATCGACCTGATTCGGTTTCCACCGCTGCCAGTAGCCAGGAAAGCGACGGTAAATCCGGCGTGTATCCGGGATCACCGATTCCAGGATAAAGGGACCGGACCCGGCATCGTGTCGGCTCAGGTACCTGACCCCATAATCCCCAAACTCCCCGTAATCCCCGGCTTCCTTGTGGGCCAGCACGACCTTCTTGTTCACGATGAAGAACTGGATCAGGGTAGCGATAAAGGGACCATAGGGGGCATTGAGGCGAAACTGGACCGTATGCCGGTCCAGGGCCTTGGTGCTCCCCGGTTTCAGGGCCGTGGCCCAGAGCCAGGAATATCCCTTCCCCAGCCGGAGTTCACGATCCATGGAAAAGACGACATCCTCTGCGGTCAACTCGCTCCCATCGTGAAACTTGATCCCTTTGCGCAGGTGAAACGTCCAGGTAAGTCCATCTGCCGAAACATCCCACGATTCGGCGACATGCGGTTTGGGTGCCCCTCCCTTCTGGGGGTAGAGGAGCGGGTCGTACAGGTTGACGATGTCCATCGATTCGGTCTCATCTCGATGGTAAGCCGGATCAGCGGTGGAGGTTGTCTGCCCGGTGGCATAGGTAAAGACCACCTCCGCGTATCCCCTCTCTACGTAGAGAGCGAGAGACAAGAGCAAGGCGAGCCCGATCAAGAGCACAACACGACATGATGACATTCTTCTATCCTCCCTCAGTTTGACACCACAACTGTCCCCTCCTGAAAGGAAAACGCTCCGGTTACGCAAGCCCTTTCCTCCCAGGCTCGAGTCACTGACGCCCTTTCACCGTTAGTAGCCCTGTTGTACTCTAAAAGGGTTCGACTGTCAATCCTTTTCCGCAAAACTCTTCCCCCAGGCCCAAACCCTCAGGCTTTTTCTTTTTCCCCCTTCCCTGCTATAATGTACGAGGGGATTATATGCAGCAGGAGAGGAGAGGAGGGGAGCATGGACAATCTGGCGGCGGTAGAAGAACAAACGCGGCGCATTGGAACAGAGCTCTTTACCCAGGTGAAAGAGGAGTCGGTACGATTCTTTCGCAGTGAGCAGTGGACGGCTCGACTCTTAGAGTGGGCCATGCGCCACGAAGCGATGAAGGTCAAGCTGTTTCGCTTCGTCGATGTCCTGCCTACTCTGGGCGAGGATACGCAGGTTGTCCGCCACCTGGAGGAGTATTTTGGAGGGGGACCAGACCCGTTCCGGGGATTGCTCAAGATGGGATTGAGCCTGGCCGGTGCCGGACGGTGGGGAGCCCGGGCCGCCGCGGCAACCTTGCGAAAAGGGGTGGAACAGGTGGCTCGCTCTTTCATTGCCGGCACGACCATCGACGAGATCGTCACCGTTGTCGAAGAGTTCTACCGGCAGGGACAGGGAACCACCATCGATGTGCTGGGCGAGGCAACGCTGAGCGAGGCAGAGGCGGATGCCTACCAGCAGCGCTATCTGGATCTTCTCAGCGTTCTGATCGAACGAAGCGCCCACTGGCCCGTGGTGGCTCAGGTGGAAGAGGCCCCGTGGGGACGCCTTCCCCGCATCAATCTCTCCGTAAAGCTCTCTGCCTTCTACTCCCAGCTTGACCCGATCGACCCGGAGCAGGGCACCAGCCGGGTGATGGAACGGCTCTCCCCCCTTCTCCAGAAAGCCCGTGCCCATAACGTCCATATCCAGATCGACATGGAAGACTATCACTTGAAGGACCTGACCCTGCACCTGCTGCGACACATCGGGGAGAGTCCCCCTTTTCGCGACTACCGCCATCTGGGCGTGGCCCTGCAGGCCTATCTGCGTGAGAGTGAAATCGATGCCCAGGAGCTGATCGCCTGGGCTCGCCGGCGCGGGACCCCGATCACGGTCCGCCTGGTAAAGGGGGCGTACTGGGATTTCGAGGTGGTTCATGCCCGGCTGGAAGGCTGGCCGGTGCCGGTATACGAGCAGAAGTGGGAGACCGATGCCTCCTTTGAGCGCCTGACCCGCCTGTTTCTGGAAAATCATGACTGTATCGATCTGGCCATCGGGAGTCACAACATCCGCTCCATTGCCCATGCCCTGGCCCTGGTTCAGGCCCTGGATCTTCCCCCACGCAGCGTGGAGTTCCAGGTCCTGTACGGTATGGCCGCCCCCCTCCGGCGTGCCCTGAGCAAGAGGGG
>RFHZ01000484.1 GCA_003696125.1 Nitrospinota bacterium | reverse complement strand
GACTATGCCCCCGTTTTCATCTGCGAACCGGCGGGCACCGCCCAGCGCCTCCAGGCTCAATCTACTCAGGGAACCATCCTTATGGGTCGCATAGACAAAGATCTCCATGGTCACATCCCCTCATCCTGATCAGACGACGAACTGCACAGGAATCTCACCGGCAGAGAAATCCGGGCTCTGTGATGGTCAATGCGCATCAGATGACCTTCAACTCCTGGAGGCGGGTCATGAGCTTCTGTCCCTTCTCCGCACCTGTCTCGCCCTCGATTATCTCGCACTTTCGCTCCAGAGAAGGAATAGACAGATCGAGGATCTCTATACGGCGGGCTGAAGGACCCACCTCATCCGGTGTGAGTCCCAGATCTGCGATGCTCCACCGGGTAAGCGGTTTGCGTCTGGCCATCATGGTGTCCTTGAGTTTGGGGAAACGGGGAGCGTTGTCTTCGGCATTGGTGATGGTCACCACGGCCGGCAAGGGGGTCTCGATGACCGCGTACCCTTCCGGGGTCTCCCGTTCCACCCGGGCGGTCCCGTTGTGGATCGCAAGTCGTGGGGCAAAGGGAACACAGGGGAGCCCTAGCTCCTCGGCCAGGAGAAGGCCGACCAGACCCCGGTCCCAGTCACCCGCCTGGCGACCGGTGAGGACCAGATCATACCCCTCGAGCCTGGCTATGGCTCGTGCCAGCACACGCGCCGTGATGGAGGGATCCCCAGAATCGACTCCCTCCGGCGCAACCAGCACGGCCTGATCTGCTCCCATAGAGAGCGCCTGCCGCAGCCCGTTCTGGGCCTCCTCTTCATCCAGGGTGATCACGGTTACTTTACTGCCGGGATGCGCCTCTTTCAGTTGCACCGCTACCTCAACGGCATTCAGATCAAACGGGTTGACCACCAGAGGGAGGTTGTCTTTGACCGCCTCCTTCCTTTCCGGGTCGATACGAAAGTCGCGTGCTGGAAGTTCTGGATCGAGAATCTGCTTGATACACACCACGATCTGCATATCTACCCCCTCTGTTACTGTGCTGCCGCCTGTCCGGCGATACGACCAAACACCGCACCGGCAGTGAGACCAGATCCTCCCGGGTAGTTGTGGTAGTAGAGCCCACCCACCAGTTCACCGCAGGCGTACAGGCCGGGAATAGGATCGCCGTCCACATCCAGCACCTGGGCCTGGGTGTTGATACGCAATCCGCCATAGGTAAAGGTGATGCCACAGGTCACGGCAAAGCCGAGGAAAGGCGGGGTATCGATGGGCAGGGCCCAGTTCGATTTGGGAGGGGTAATCCCTTTGGTCCCCTTTCCATCCAGAATGGCCGGGTTGTACTCCCCCTCTTGTACCGCGTTGTTAAACTCCTCGATCGTCTTTACCAGCCCCTGCACGTCGATCTCTAGTTGTTCTGCCAGCTCTTCGATGGTCTGCGTTTCCGCCTTGGTCGCTTCCTTGATCCGGTACTCGTCCCGCAGCTTATCGGCCACCTTCTGATCAAAGATCTGAAAAGCGATGCGACCAGGCTGTTTTAAGATCTCTGCCCCGTACTTGGCATAGGTGTAGTTCCGGAAATCTGCCCCTTCGTCCACAAAGCGTTTTCCGTATTTATTGACGATGATCCCCAGGGGGTAGGAATGCTTCTGGAACAGATCGCCGATCTTGCGATCCCCGTACGGTGGAGCATTGAAGTCCCAGGCCACCGCGTGACAGCCGGTCCAGTGTCCATACGGCTGGGCCCCGATCTCCAAGGCCATGCGGATCCCATCCCCGGTGTTGTACGGTGTACCCCGCACCCGGGCCAGGTCCCAATCCTTGCCGAGATAGCGGGCCCGCATCTCCGGATTGGCTTCAAAACCTCCGGCTGCCAGGATGACACTCCCTGCCTTGACCAGGTGATAGGTCCCCTCTTTTTTCACCCGCACCCCGGTCACCTTGCCGTCGTTATCCGTGTGCAGGTGATCGGCCCGCGCCCCGTACCATACCTCTATTCCTGCCTTCTGCGCTCCGTCAAACAACTGATCGACCAGCCCGACTCCTCCACCGACCACTCCCAGAATTGCACCTCCCCAGAAGCGATAGCGCTCCCCCACTTTAAAGGCCTGGCGTCCGAACTGGAGGGTAAAGCGCACCCCTTTCTCCCGCATCCACTTCAGGGTGGGGAAAGCCTGGTTGACCAGGCAGTCGGCCAGGTCGGCATCACACTGGTACTCACTCAGGCGGAGGAGGTCTTCATAGAAGTCATCCGCCGTATAGGTACCGATCTCGATAGAGGCCTCCTCATGGGCGGTAAGATCAGGGATCAGTTGCTTGATGTCGTTGAGACCGGTGTAAGGAACGCGCATCAGCCCACCGGTGAAGTACGAGTTCCCACCGCGGAAATGAGTCGGTGCCCGCTCCAGGACCAGTACCCGTTTCCCGCTCTCGGCCGCAGCGAGTGCGGCACATAGACCCGCATTCCCTCCGCCCACTACCACCACGTCATAGTGATGCTCTGCCATCCATGTCTCCTCGCCGTGTTTTCAGAATAACCATGCCTCCTCACCTTATCCTTCAATTCCGATTCTAGCATATTCCAGGCCCCCAGACAACCGCTCGAGAATGAGGACTGAGTAACGAGTAATGAGTAATGAGTAACGAGTGATGAGTAACTAGTAATGAGTAATGAGTAACGAGTAATGAGTAATGAGTAACGAGTAAT
>RFHZ01000483.1 GCA_003696125.1 Nitrospinota bacterium | reverse complement strand
GATTTTACTCATCACTCATCACTCATCACTCATTACTCATCACTCATCACTCATTACTCATCACTCATTACTCATCACTCATTACTCATCACTCGTTACTCGCTAGGCGTACTTGATGCGGGGGTCGAGCCAGCCGTAGATCAGATCGACGAGCAGGTTTAGGATCAGGAAGACCAGGGCCATGATAAAGACGATGGCCTGCACCACCGGGTAATCCCGATGATTCACCGCCTGGATGAGGCTCGTCCCCATGCCCGGTACCACGAAGATGATCTCCATGACCACGATCCCACCCAGCAGCCGTCCTCCCCACCAACCGGCAAAGGTGACCACCGGCAGGAGCGCGTTCCGCAACGCGTGCCGGTACACGACCCCGCGTTCCGGCACCCCTTTGGCATGCGCCGTCCGCACATAGTCCTCTCGGATGACCTCGAGCATCTGCGAGCGGGTAAGGCGGGTGATGGGGGCACTGATATAGTAAGCCTGGGCCAGGGCTGGCCAGATCAGTTGTTTCAGATTCTCCACCGGGTCATCCAGAATACTGGTAAACTCCAGCGGGGGCATCCAGTGGAAAAGCCGGATCAGAAAGTAGAGGATCAGGACCCCGGTAAAGAAGAGGGGGATACTCAGCCCGCTGATGCTCAACACCCGCACCAGATAGTCGGTCCAGGTATTCTGTCGCACGGCGGAAATGACTCCCAGGGGGACGGCCCAGACCAGGGCAATGAGCATGGTGAGCAGGGCCAGCTCCATGGTGCGGGGAAAACGTTCCTCCAGGATTTCGTTAACCGGTCGCTCCTGCCAGTAAGAGTATCCAAAATCGCCCTGTACCGCCCCTCTGACCCAGTCCAGGTACTGCAGAAGGACCGGCCTATTCAGACCGAGTTCGGCACGGATCTCTTCGATCTGTTTCTCTTGAATGGCACTAAACTCGGTACCCGCTTCATAGACCAGGATTTCGGCGATATCTCCCGGCACCAGGCGCATCAGGATAAAGATCACCACGGTCACGCCGAAGAGAGAGGGGAAGAAGAGGAGTAATCGCCTGACGATATATTTGCGCATGCTGACTCCGTACGGCTTGCTCCCTGGTAGGCGGATGTCTCTGGGCTGGTAAAGCAGAGAGAGTCTGCTCCACCAGCCTGTTCAAAGGGAAAAGGGAAGACTCACTTGCTGAGCCAGACCTTCATAAAGGTGTTGTTATCGTAAATGGTCAGTGCTGGTTTGTAGTTCTGCACCCGCTTATCCCGGAAGAACCATCCTTCCACCCAGGAGACGATTACGGCCGGGGTGTCCTGGGTCAGGAGATAGCGCTGCAGCTCATGATAGATCGTTTTGCGCTTGGCCGGATCGAGTTCGCGTAATCCCTTTGTCGCCAGCTCATCCACTTTGGGATCCGACCATCTTCCCCAGTTACGTCCTGCACCGGTGGTGAAAAGGATGGAGAAGGGACTGCTCGGGTCCGGGAAGACCATCGCCGTATCCTGCGCCCCGATCATGGTGAAGTTCCCTTTGCCGTACACCGAATAACCGGCAGCACTCTCATAGGTCTTGAGTTTGCCGCGAATCCCGATTTTGCGCAGTTGGGAAACCACCAGCTGGGCACGGTCGATATAGTTGCCGACAGAACGAACCGCGACTTCGATATCGAGTCCACCCGGATAATGCTTCTCAACGATCCGCTTCGCCTCGGCAATGTCCTGGTCTTTAGGCTGGCGACACCCTGGCATCTGATTAACCTCTTCTAAGGGGAGGGCGTACTCCCCTACCAGCTTGGGATCCAGGATGGCACAGGGGACCCCAGCCCCTTCAAAGGCCTTTTCTACCAGGGCCTGTCGATCGATGGCCAGGTTGACCGCCCGGCGCATCTCTTTATTATCAAAGGGTGGTTTCCGCGTGTTCATATGGACGGCAAAGACGGTGTTGATCGGCCACTGGTAGATCTCGATTTCGTCTCCACGCGCCGCCTTCAGCTCTTCCGCCTGGGTCCGGCTCATCGGTGGACAGGTATCCCATAGCATGATCTTGCCCGCCTTGGCCGCCGCGAGCTGGGTGGAGCGTCCCACCAGGACGTACTGCTTGACTCCGTCCAGATAAGGGAGTTCCGGGTTATAGTAGTCTTCGTTACGCACCCACTCGATGACACTACCCCGTTCGTACCGCTTGAACTTGAAGGGACCGGTTCCGATCTGGCTCTTGGGCCGCCTCAGGTCTCCATCCCGCTCCAGGATATGCTTGGCCGCGATCCGGCACCAGGCGGAAGCGATGGAGGGGATGAAAGGAGCGGCAGCAAACTTGAGCTGCATCTTCACCGTATAATCATCGATGATCTCCACCTGTTTGACCAGCGGTTTCAGCATCGCTCCACAGCGCGGGCTGCGGAAATTAGGATTAAGCACCCGATCGAAAGTGGCTTTCACATCGGCGGCGGTAAACGGTTTTCCGTCGTGCCACTTTACCCCTTTGCGCAGGTGGAAGGTATAGACGGTCCCATCGGCCGAGGCTTCGTACTTTTCGGCCAGATCGGGGATGATCTGAGCCGGATCATCCGGGTTGTACTGGAGCAGACCACTATAGATACCAGCCACCACCTGCTGTACCGCTAGAGGGGATTCCCCATGGATGTCCAACCGGCTGGGATCGGCATAGACAAACCAGGTGAGGGTACCACCGTAACGAGGTTTTTCTCCTGCCCGGACTCCGGTCACGGTGAACCCGAGCAAAGCGAAAAGCACGAGAACTACCGATATCTTTCTCCACATGGTTCTCCCTCCCTCGTTAGGATAAACACAGAGTAAACCCAACCGTTGCCGCTAAGTTATAAACGAATTTCTGGCCTCTGTCAAGCGCGAACTGGACAGAGTGCCTGAAATCCCATAGCTTGTGGAAAAGCCTCTACCACCATCTCTCAGGAAATCTGCTGGAAACCGTAACCTATCCTCACTGGGTCGACGACCCTGTCGATGGAGGAGCAGCAATCTTCGTAACCAGGTCTGCTCTTTTTGCTCACCGCCCTTGCCAGACCGGCTGACGCTTTTCCCGGAAGGCACTCAATCCTTCCTTCGCATCCTCGCTTTCCTGGATCTGAGCACTGAGCAAGCCGGCGAAACGTATTCGGTCTTCCATGGTCATATCTATACTACGAATAGCGATCTCTTTTATCGCACGCATGGCCAGAGGAGCATTCTGCAAGATTTGTCGTACAAACTGCTCGCTTTCGTCCCGTAATCGTTCATGGGGCACCACTTTGTTTACGAGATTCAGCCGCTTCGCCTCTTGAGCGTCAATGAGGTCGCCCGTGTAAAGGAGCTCCAGGGCAATGTTGAGCGGGAGGTGGTGAGCCAGAATACAGGGACCACTGGTAGAAGCGATACCCCTTTTTACCTGAGGCCAGCCGAACTGGGCTCTTTCCGAAGCGATCCTGATATCACAGGAGAGGGCAATACCGGCACCCTGGGCCAGACAGAAACCGTTAATGGCGGCAATCGTCGGCTTCCAGATCTCCTGAATACACTGGTAGAGCGCTGTCGTAGAACCTGGGGTACCTGGCGCAATATCCGCCACCTCCTGCAGATCATGACCAGTCGAGAAACTCCGTCCTTCGCCGGTAATGATAGCGGCCCATACTTCGTCGTTCTCTCGAACATCGCTAAACGCCTGGTACAACTTCTCCGTCATCTCTCTGGTGATGGCATTGAGCTTCTCCGGTCGATTTAAGGTGATGTACGCAACATGATCCTGAATGGTATACTTGACGACAGACATCTCTCTTCCCTCCTGACCGGTCAGTCTTCCAACCGTAAGAGTCGAGCAGCATTCTTCCAGAGCCACTTCTCTTTTACCGTCTCTTTCAGCGGGAGCTGCTTCACTTCCAGGATACTCTCCTGGAAGGGACAGAGAGGCCAATCGGTACCGAAGAGCACCCGGTCCTGGAGGAGAGTGTTGCCGTACTGGAGTAACATCTCCCAGCCGGTGTTCGGGCGACCGATATATTTTGGCCTGATACCCGAGATCTCCATATAGACATTGGGATGACGCCAGGCAACACCGATCATCTGGGGTACCCAGGGCCAGCCGGCGTGGCTGGCCACGATTTTCAACTCGGGAAAATCGATGGCCACCTCATCCAGATAGAGGGGATTGCCGTAATCCATGGTCAGGGGACGGGCAAAGTTGATCGAAGTATGCAACACCACTGGTATGTCTAGCTCGACACACTTCGCATAGAGGGGGTAGTACCGCCGGTCATTGGCGCGCAACTCTTGCAGCCAGGGGCCAACATTCAACCCTTTCAGTCCCAGCTCTTTGATCGCATATTCCAACTCTCGAACCGCTGCCATCCCCTTGTGTGGATCCACACCGGCAAAACCGATAATCCGGTCCGGAAATTGATCCTGGAGCCTGGCCACGACTTCATTGGGGAGTTTACTCCCCTTTCCCCGGGTGGATTCATTATCATCGGCACAGAAGACGACGCGGGAGATTCCCGCAGCATCCAGTACCTTAAGGAACTCCTGAAAAGGGCTATCACACAACCGTAAGAACTCCTGCGCCATTTTCCCGTGAAAAGTGTCGTGGTAGAGTTCCGTGTACCCCTGCATTACCGGATGCGGTGTTGCCACCCAGCCTCTCGTCTCTGGAATCGGAACCCGTACGCGAAAATCGATGGTCATGCCTCTCCTCCCTTCTCCGATTGCTCTTCACACCATAGCCTCTGCAGCTCGCGCCGCAGGATCTTCCCAGAAGCGTTCTGGGGTAGCTGATCGACAAACTTCACGATCCTGGGCTTTTTATAGCCGGCCAGATTCGCCCGGCAATGCGCGATAATCTCCTCTGCGGTAGCCTGTTTCCCTTCTTTCAACACCACCACAGCTACCACGCACTCTCCCCACTCCTGATCAGGTACGCCAAAAACTACCGCCTCTCTTATTGCAGGATGGGTGTAAAGGACCTCTTCCACTTCCCGGGGATAGATATTAAATCCACCACTGATAATCAGATCATCTTTGCGATCAACCAGGTAGATGAATCCATCCTCATCTACCGTGGCCAGATCGTTTGTATAGAGCCACCCATCCCGGATCGTTGCCGCTGTTACCTCGGGTAATTTCCAGTACCCCTTCATGATGTGGTCTCCCCGGATGATAATCTCGCCCACTTCCCCTGGAACCACCTCTTTTCCCTGGGCATTCACTACCTTCAGTTCCACCCCTAAGGCTGCTCTCCCTGCAGAGGCGAGTCGCCGCATCTCTTTCTCTGTCCCCTCGATGACATGCTCGGCTGGCAGGAGAAGTGTCTCTGGCTGGATTGCTTCACTCAGCCCGTAGTGTTGCCTGAAGAGATGGCCAAAAAAGCGAATCGCCTGCTGGAGCACCGCCACTGGTATTGGTGCAGTACCGTAATGAATGG
>RFHZ01000482.1 GCA_003696125.1 Nitrospinota bacterium | reverse complement strand
GCCCGAGAAAGTCGATGGGACGCCTGCTCTGATCGGTGAGGCGGGGGATGAGGAGGAAGGCCATGAGCAGGCCGATGACGCCAAAGGGGACACTGACGTAGAAGGTAGCCCGCCAGCTCTCCGTTTCGATCAGGTACCCGCCCACAATGCGCCCGATGGCCAGCCCAAAAGCTGTCGCCACATTGAACATGCCCACGGCCATTCCCCGTTGCTGAGGCGGAAAGCTCTCGTACAGGATGGCCAGGGAGAGCGGCTGCAGGGGTCCGCCTCCTATCCCCTGCACGATACGAAACAGGATCAGGGACTGGGCACTCCAGGCCAGGCTGCAGAGGAAGGAGCTGAGGGTGAAGAGTCCCAGGCTCAGGAGATAGAGGTTGCGGCTCCCGATCAGGCTGGTCAGCCAGCCCACCATGGGCATCAGCAGGGTCTGCACGATCATAAAGGCGGTCACCACCCACTGGATCGTGTCCAGATCGGCCCGCAGGCTCGTCATCATCTTGGGGATGGCCAGATTCACGGTGGTAATGCTGAGGGTGGCGGTAAGCATCCCCAGCATGACCGTGACCGCAATCCACCACTTATGGGTTGCTTGCTCTGAAGATGGTTGCGCCGTTTGCATGGCTCGTATTGTAACATAGCGCTACCGAACAGAGGCAAGCATTTTCTGGCACACCAGTTTCGGCTTGACTCTTTCCGCGCTTCTCTTCTATAATGGCTTTAGGATAGCGAGACCTCTCACAGAGGAAAGCAGAGGAAGAGAGGAGAGATCGTATGTCTGACCAGATGTTTACCGATGGCCTCTTTTTAGGCTTCTTACTGGGAATCCTGTTCTCAGTGCTGGCCTACAAATTTGTCTTAAAGGGGCAGGGCCGATCGCGGAAGAAGGAGATCGATATCCTGGTACAGCAGTTCCAGGAGCATTTTCGCCAGCTCAAAGGAGGAAAAGGGGAACCAGAGGATTCTTCCTGAGACCCAGGGGAAGTGACGGAGAGCAAGCACGCCAGGGTGATGGTGTAGGTGGGATGAGGCGTAGCGTAGAGAGTGACCAAGGGAGGAGAAGCGTAGATGGGTGTAGAAGAGAGACTGCGACAGATGGGTATCGAAGTTCCCCCTGCTCCCCAACCGGCAGCCGCCTATGTGCCGGCCGTTGAAGTGGGAAAGCTCGTCTTCATTTCTGGTCAACTCCCCCTGCAGGCGGGTACGCTCAAATACCAGGGCAAGGTAGGTAGAGACCTGACCTGGGAAGAGGGATACGAGGCGGCAAAACTCTGTGCCCTGAATACGCTGGGTGTCATCAAAGCGGTGGTGGGTGGAGACTGGAGCCGGGTCCAGCGTATCGTGCGCCTTTCAGGCTTTGTGGCCAGTGCAGAAGGCTTTACCGAGCAGCATAAGGTGATCAACGGCGCTTCCGAGTTCTTCAAGGCGGTCTTTGATACCCAGGGTGAACATGCCCGCTCTGCCATCGGGGTCAATGAACTCCCCCTGGGTGCGGCTGTGGAGCTGGAAACGATCGTGCAACTGGTTTAACCCTGAGATGACCCTTTCTCGATGCGGTACGGGATTTTTTCCGATATTCATGGAAACCTGGAGGCGCTGCAGGCGGTGCTGGAGGCGTACGCGGCAGAACGCATCGAGGCGTATATCTGCCTCGGTGATGTGGTCGGCTATGGCGCGAATCCGAACGAGTGCTGTGACATCGTCCGTTCCCTGACCGATAAAGTTATCCTGGGCAATCATGATGCGGTTTGCTGCCAGCGCATGGGCGCGGAGTGGTTCAACCCGGTGGCCCGGGCAGCGGTGGAGTGGTGTACACGAGTTCTCAAACCGGAACAT
>RFHZ01000045.1 GCA_003696125.1 Nitrospinota bacterium | reverse complement strand
GGAGAACGACTCCTCTCCATCGAGGAATGGCGCGGATTCGTGCAGGCCCTCTCCCGGCGTCGCAAACGCTCCCGTCCCCTTTCCCCTGCTCCCCTCTTCTATGTCCCGCTACCAAGCCGGACAGCAACTGCCAGCCTGGTCGGGCAGGTGGCGAGTGCCAGCCAGATCTCTCTGCTCATACAGGTGCGCACCGAAGCTGAGCGTGACCAGCTTCTCTCCTCCCTGCCCGCCACCGAAACGGTAGCGGTGGTGGCGGCCGAGACCTGTTTTCCGGCTTTGTCCTCCTTGCTAGAGATAGAGGAAGAGGTGGGAAGCTTCTGGCTGAGTGTGGCCGCAGCACTGGCCAACTCTTCATCCGCCCAGGCCTGCTTGCTCTCCCTGCCCCCTGATCTCTGGTGGGAACCGGTGCTGCACGTGATGCGTCAACGAGGGGTGCAACGGGGAGCGATCCTGCAGCCGATGCCTTCCCCTCCCCTGCGCCTCCGCATCGTGCATTTCCAGGGGATAGCCGTCCGTTCTGTCTTTGCCCAAGAGGAGGACCTGGAAGGGGAAGACCTGGTATGGCCGGAAGAGGGGATGACAACAGAAGAACGGCTGTGCGCCCTCTTCCAGGCTGGCTTCATCCTTTTTTTCGGGGGACAGGTCACCACCCTTCCTGCCGGGGTCGAGCGGGTAAAACGTCTCCTCCAGAGACCACAAGATTTGGGCTAAGATTTTTCCTCATCCTGCCGATAAGTAAAAAAACGAATAACCGTGTAACCCTGTTGAGGATCTTTGCGGGTCAGGAAACCGGTTCTGGGAAAGCCCCTGCCGCACGAGGAGGGGAGGGGTTTTCCCGGGTGGCAACGGTTTGCGGTCCTGATTCCCGCAGGAGGAAAGGAGGCAGGTATGGAAGGGATTCGAGGCCCATTCTACTCACCACCGATTCCGCCGATCAGGCCGCGCGAGCAATCGCCGACACGACCGCAACGGCTACGCGGCAAGATCGTCGGCGTACGAGCCGGTCGCAACAACGAGGCGAGCAACACCCGGATTCTGACCATCAAGCTAGACGATCCACCGCTGGACAGTCTCAGCCTGCTCCATGCCGATGTGGAAATCATCATCCGTCCTTCCTCGTAGGGTGACGATCCGGCGCTAAACGCTCCTGTCCCTGGCACATCTGCGGTTTCCCGCCCCAGGTGAAGGGGCTGATGCTGCCTCTCGACGCTTCTCCCTCTCCCCCTGTGCATCTTGCTGTACCAGCAGAAAGTCATTGACAGGCAG
>RFHZ01000481.1 GCA_003696125.1 Nitrospinota bacterium | reverse complement strand
CCTATGGGCATTACCTGAAGCATGCCGCGGCGATACGGAGATGGCGAGAGGAGCGGTCAGCGGAACGGCTGGGGAGGTGGAAGGGAAGCCGGTGAAGCCTCGCATGTTGTCTTATCAACAAGCCAAAGCCTTTTACGACCGCTGGGGGAAGAAACAGGACTGGCAGCGCTTCTATGAGGACGTCGCCACTGCGGCCCTCCTCCGGAACGGGGAATTCGATAAGGCCAGCGCCGTTTTAGAATTTGGCTGTGGCACGGGCTGGTTCGGAGAGAGACTCCTGGAAGGATACCTTCCTGCACATGCACGATATGTGGGACTCGATATCAGCGACACCATGGTTGCCCTGGCCCAAGAACGGCTGAGGCGTTTTGGACGGCGAGCCGAGGTGCTTCTCACCGACGGCGCGCCCCGGCTCAACTTTGAGACGGCCACCTTTGATCGCTTCGTGTCAAACTATGTCCTTGATCTGCTGACGTTCGCAGACATCCGGGTCCTCCTGCACGAGGCATGGCGAGTCTTATCCGAAGGTGGGTTACTGGGATTGACGAGTCTTACGCATGGATTCACCCCCCTCTCTCGCGTGGTGGAAAGGGTGTGGACGGCCATACATGCGATCCGGCCCACGCTTGTCGGTGGATGCCGACCGATCAGCCTCCTGGCACTCGTCTCTGAGTCGGGATGGCGGATCCGGTACAACGAGAAGTTCAGCCGCTACGGGGTGCCTTCAGAGGTCCTCGTGGCAGAGGTAGAGGTGTGTTGAAAATCATGGTGTGCTTTCGGGGAACAGGACAGAGCCGATGACCACACGACGCATTCTCCTCTCCTGGAGTTCAGGCAAAGACAGCGCCTGGACCCTGCACCTGCTCCGGCAACAGGCAGACGTGGAGATAGCAGGTCTGCTCACCACCTTCAACGAGGTGGCAGACCGGGTTTCCATGCATGCCGTGCCTCGTGCGCTGGTAGAGGCACAGGCCCTGGCGGCAGGAGTCCCCCTCTGGCCGGTACTCCTGCCGTGGCCCTGTTCCAATGCCGAGTACGAGCGGCGTATGGCTGCCGTGATCGCCCGGGCCCGCGAGCAGGGGATCACCCACATCGCCTTCGGTGACCTCTTCCTGGAAGACGTGCGCAGCTACCGTATCCGTCAACTGGCAGGAACCGGGATCGAACCGCTGTTCCCGTTATGGAGCACTCCCCAGGACACCGCAGACCTGGCCCGTCGCATGCTGGCCGCCGGCCTGCGAGCCGTGCTGACGTGCGTGGATGCGCGAAAACTCCCCGCCTCTTTTGTGGGACGAGCGTACGACACCGCACTGCTTTCTGATCTGCCAGATGAAGTGGATCCCTGTGGGGAGTATGGAGAGTTCCATACCTTCTGCTTTGGCGGGCCGATGTTTGCCTGCGAGATCCCGGTACAGGTGGGAGAGATCGTTTCACGCGATGGCTTTCACTTCGCCGATCTTGCCCTACACCGTCCTGGAGACAGGCGGAAGGTGGGCCTTGAAGATTAGAGAATGGAGGAGGGGATCGATGCGTATTCACTATCTCCAACACGTCCCCTTTGAGGGACCGGCAGCCATCGAAGACTGGGCGGCGGCCAGGGGTCATACCCTTTCCGCCACCCGATTCTTTCAGGGAGACCCCTTACCCGATCTGGCGGCCTTCGACGGGCTGGTTATCCTGGGGGGACCGATGGGGGTCTATGACCAGGAGGCGTATCCGTGGCTCACGACAGAAAAACGCTTCCTCGGCGAGGCCATCGCCGCAGGAAAGCCCATGGTCGGGATCTGCCTGGGGGCTCAACTCCTGGCCGCTGTGCTGGGGGCCAGGGTCTATCGCAATCCGTACAAAGAGATCGGGTGGTTTCCGATTACCCTCACCCCTGCAGCCAGGCAGCTCTCTGTGTTCAGCTCTTTGCCCGAGCGCTTCCCCGTCTTCCACTGGCATGGGGACACGTTTGACCTTCCAGAAGGTGCTCTACACCTGGCCTGGAGTGCCGGGTGTAAAAACCAGGCCTTTCTCTACGCTGCGCGGGTCCTCGGGCTCCAGTTTCACCTGGAAGCGACCGAAGAGAGTGTGCAGCAGCTTATCGCCCATGGAAGGAACGAGTTGCTCCCGGACCGGTACGTGCAAAGGGCCGAAGAGATGCTTTCCGTTGACCATGGCCTCTTTTGCCAGATCCACGCGGTGATGTCTGACCTCCTGGATACCTACTTTTCTGTTGACAAATCAGAGGAATTTTGGTAGGATTTAGCGTCTCCAGAATAATAAGGGCCGTTAGCTCAGGGGTAGAGCATCTGCCTTTTAAGCAGAGGGTCGCTGGTTCGAATCCAGCACGGCTCACAGTTGCATCCATTTTACCGTCCCCATCGTCTAGCCTGGCCTAGGACACCGCCCTTTCACGGCGGCAACGGGGGTTCAAATCCCCCTGGGGACGTATTTTTTTGCCTGATCGACGCCACCGGAAGAGAGGGGAGATCAAAGGGGGGAAATGCAGGGGGACGTGACCGCCAGCCTAAGGCTATCGCTCTCCTGGCCAGCGATCACGGTGTAGGGAAAGACGTCCTAGCGGACGGGAACCTCGTGTCCGTTCTTGCAGATCCAGAACATCCCCTTTTTCCCTTTGCCCCGATACTGCACAACGGTCTTCTCGGCTCCACACGAACAGAAATACTTCTGCGCCGTCTTCATCATCTTCTCATTCCCAACT
>RFHZ01000480.1 GCA_003696125.1 Nitrospinota bacterium | reverse complement strand
GTAGAACACCTGATGGCCGTGCTCCACATGTACCGCATCACCAACCTGCTCATCAAGCTCAGCGGGGAAGTCCCCATCATGGACGGGTCTGCCCTCGATTTCTGCCACCTGATCGAAGAGGGGGGGATTCAAGAGCAGGAGGTGGAGTTGGAGGAACTGACGGTAGAAACCCCCTGTGTGGTCGGTGAAGTCGGCCCGGAGAGCAAGTACATCATGATCGAGCCGGCCGACCAGCTCAGTGTGACCTATAAGCTCAACTACCCTCCTCCCCTGGGCAAACAGGAATTTACCTATCACTACCAGGGGGCAGAGGATTTCAAAGCCGAGATCGCTCCGGCCCGCACCTTTGGTTTCCTGCGTGATATCGAAAAGCTGCATGCCCAGGGGCTGGTGAGTGGAGGGCGCCTGACCAATGTGATCCTCCTGGACGACGAAAAGGTGCTCAATACCCCGCTCCGTTACGAGGATGAGTTTGCCCGCCATAAAATCCTCGATATTCTCGGCGATCTCTATCTGGCTGGAAAACCGATCCGGGGAAAGATTACCGCCCATATGACCGGGCATACGGAAAATATTGCCCTTGTCAAAACCCTGCGGGCACGGTAGTATATTACCGGAAAGCTTTGGAGAAATGCAGGTGCAGGGAAAGGAAGGGGATGGAGAGAGCCGGGTACCCCTGGATCACACCGTACCGTCACCTCGTCTGGAAAAGAGGCGGTCTTCTCCTTTGCGGGATCGTCCTCAGCGTGCTGGCCTGGCATGGGGCACTGGCCTTACCCCTTTCCACCGTGCTGGAACGGGCCCAGCAGCGCTATGCAGAGACCAAGACCCTGCAGGCAGAGTTCCAGCAGACCAGCCTCATCAAATCGGTGGGAGAGGAGCAACAGGCCCGTGGTATCGTCTATATCCAGAAGCCGGGGAGGATGCGCTGGGAGTACCGCTCTGGAGAAAATCAGATCCTGGTGACCAACGGAGAGACCCTCTGGTTCTACTTCCCTGAAGAGCACCAGGTCATTCAAGAGCGTCTCGACCGGGTCTTCCAGTCCCGGGCCCCGGCCCTCTTTTTGGCCGGGGAGGGAAAGCTGGAAGAGCTCTTCACCGTCCAGGCGGTGGAAGGAGCAGACTCTCCTACCCTCAGGCTCCTGCCCAAGACGCCTCATCCCATGTTGCAGGAGCTGGTGGTGCGTTTCGATCCCCAGACCTGGGATGTGGTGGAAAGCCAGACACGAGACTTCCTGGGGAATGTCACCACGATTCGATTTCACAACATCCGGGTCAATGTTCCCCTTTCCCCTGCGCTCTTTCACTTCCAGATCCCGCCAGGTACCGAGGTCATTACTCCATCAGAGGCTTTCCCGCGACGTTAATACCGGAATAGGTTGCCCACAGTCTAGGAGAAGGGAGAATGCCAATACTTGCCGTCATCATCGTATTTGGCTTGTTGATCTTTATTCATGAGCTGGGACACTTCTTGGTGGCCAAGCGTCTCGGCATCGGGGTAGAGAAGTTCTCTCTCGGCTTCGGTCCCAAGATCGCCGCCCTGCGTTTGGGAGAGACGGAATACCGGCTCTCCCTCCTCCCCCTGGGAGGATACGTCAAACTGGTCGGTGACGATCCCCGCAGCGAAGAGAGTCGGCAGGCGAACGCCTTCCTCAGCCAGCCGGTACGTAAAAAGATCGCCGTGGTCTTTGCCGGCCCCCTCTTTAACCTCCTGCTGGCCATAGCCATCTTCGCCTTCATCTTTATGATCGGGGTACCGACCCTGACCACGGTGGTGGGAGAGGTCTTACCCGATTCCCCGGCCCTGCAAGCCGGCCTTCAGGCGGGAGACCGTATTGTCGCCATCAACACCGAACCGATCACCCGGTGGAGCAAGCTGGTGGAG
>RFHZ01000479.1 GCA_003696125.1 Nitrospinota bacterium | reverse complement strand
TATCCGGGTTCTTCTCCAGGCGATCGATAAAATCGACCGGGGGGCGTTCCCAGTAATCGACTTCTCCAGCTTCCAGCGCGGCATTGGCCGTAGCCGGGTCCGGGATATAGAGCCATTCGACCCGATCGAGATACACCCGTTTTCCCCCGGCCCCAAAGCTGGGAGGTTCTTTACGGGGAACATAGTCTTCGTTACGCACGTAGACCACCTTATGGCCGGGCTGCCACTCCTCTTTCACAAATTTATAAGGGCCTGATCCGATCGCTTCTTTGATCTGTTCATCCGCCGGGGTCGCTGCCAGACGTGCCGGCATCATAAACGGCACATTGCTACTCGGTTTGGCCAGGGCATCCAGGACCAGCCCAAAGGGTTCCTTGAGGGTGAGACGGAAGGTTTTGGCATCCAGCGCTTCCAGATTGGCGGTAAAGTCGAGCAGCAGTTTTCCCAAGACATCCCGTTGTCCCCAGCGCTTGATGGAGAGGACAACATCTTTGGCCGTGACCGGCTGCCCATCATGCCACCTGAGCCCATCCCGCAGGGTAAAGGTGTAACGGAGATTATCTGCGCTCACCTCCCAGGTATCCACCATCTGCGGTTGCACCTTGAGGTTGGCATCCAGGGCAAACAGGACATCATAAATCATGTACCCGTGATTGCGGGTGATGTACGCGGTGGTCCAGATCGGGTCCAGCACCTTCAGATCCGCATGGGGAACAAACTTCAACGTTCCTCCCCGTTTGGGCTCCCCTGCCCATCCCCCACTTCCGCTGGCCAAGAGGAATATGCCGATTATCCAGAGGAAAATAAGGCTGCTGACGAGTCCTCTCCTATATCTCTCCATAAGGATGCCTCCTTACCCTTATAAGCATTTAGTATCTGAGAAGCGAGATTGGCCCTATTTTACCGCCCCCCCTTGGGGCTGTCAAGGACAAGAAAGCCTCCCCGCTCCTCCTCTTTAAGATCGGACTGCTCGTACCCGGTGAGCCGGTATGGAGGGACGTCCCAGCAGTGTACGGGAGAGGAGTTGCGCCGTGGTGCGAGAAGCAACAAAGGCCGACTTCAGATCGAATGGATTATGCCGGAGATACTCTTTCCATCGGCCCAGGCGAACTCCTGATTGGACAAGCCCTTTGACCATCCCGATATCGTTCGTGGTCCAGATGTCGTTTGCACGACCCAGCAGGATGGCACCGATGAGGCGGTCTCCATCCCAGACCAGCTTGCGATAGGCGGGTCGCTCCGCCTTGAGGGTAGAGAAGGTTTCGGCATCGGGTGTATTCCAGGCACCAAAGCTGGCGATTTCCAGGTTCTGGACCCCGACAATATTCATGAGCAGGCTTCCCCGGTAGGCGACCTGCTGCCCGGCCATGTTGGCGCCGGCAACCCGTCCATGCTCCATGGCCGTCGGTTCTATGGCATGCACCGCTCGTCCTCCGCTGATCAGATCGGGTCCTTCGGCCACATCACCGGCGGCATACACATTCGGGATATTGGAGCGGAGGTAGTGATCTACCACGATGCCGTGATTCACCTGGATACCAGATCCTTCCAGCCACTCCAGATTGGGACGGATACCGGTGGCCATGATAACCAGATCCGTTACGATGTCCTCGCTATCTTGAAAGCGCAGTCGCTTCTTCTCGTCCTCTTCCTCGATTGCCGAGAGATGAACACCGGTCCGGATCTCTACCCCATGCTTTTTCAACCACTCTTCTACGACTTGCGCTCCTTCAGGATCGATCATCCGGGGGAGGATCTGGGGAGCGATCTCCACAACGGTCAGTTTGACCCCCAGGGAGAGAAGCGCGTCCAGAATGGTAAAGGCAATAAACCCTGCCCCCACCATGGTGACATGCGCACCCTCTTTGCTTCCTGCCATGACCTGATGGGCCTGCTCTAAGGTCCAGAAGCTATGCACCCCTGGACTTTCCGCCCCAGGAACCGGAACCTTAACCGGAGAAGAACCGGTGGCGATGAGCAGGTTATCATAGGTGATGGTGGTACCGTCGTCTAGAGTCAGGGTATTGACCTGGGGGTCGAGTCGGGTGGCCCGGCGTCCCAGGTACGCGTGCACACCGAGTTGCGCCAGGCGTGGCGGGGTAGCGGTAAACAGGTGGGATTCACTGATGCTGCGCTCCAGATAGTAGGGAAGGGTCATGCGAGCATAGGGACGCTCTGCCGCCACCAGGACAATCTCTGCATCCCCGCGGTCGTACTCCCGGATAGTAGTAATCGCATTGATCCCTGCCGTCCCTCCTCCGACAATCACGTGTCTTTTCCTGCTCATGCTCCCTCCTATGCCTCGGTTGCCAGTGTCGCCAGTTGGGCAGACGCCCGCTCTACAGCAAAATCGCCTAACCAGTCCAGTGTCTCTGTGTCAACCCATAAGATCGCCGCCGTAGGACAGGCTTCTACACAGGCAGGATTTCCTCCACAGAGATCGCATTTGAAGGCTTTGTGCGTATCAGGATCGTAGAAGATCGTCCCGTAAGGACAGGCAATGGTGCAGAGCTTGCACCCCACACACTGATCATCCAGCACCACCTTGGCCCCGACAGGGGAGACGGTAATGGCCTCGACCGGGCAGGCGGTCATACACCAGGCTTCATCACATTGGGTACAGGTGTACGGGGCATAGCTCGTATGCCCTTCAAAGGGAGAGACCTTGATCACCGACTTGGCCGGCTGAAACGTACCTGTCTGCGCATAAGAACAGGCTATTTCACACCGCAGACAACCGGTACAACGTTCAGGAAGGATCTGTAAGACTTTCATAGGCAGCATCCTCACTTCAACAGGTCAACACTCCTCATGCACTCTCAACTTTGCCTTCACGCCGTCTCTCAATGTATCCACCAGCCTCTTCTCCTTCTATTTACCTGAAACCCTCTGTGGAAATCAAGTGAAATTTCGACTTTTTTGCTATTCTTCGCTCACGGTACCTGTTGCCCTGTTGACTGCTGAGCATGAAGGAAATGCCTCGACAGCCATCTAGATAGGGTTGAGGTGGCAGGAAAGTTGTGATAGAGTATAGCAGTAAAATGGCGGGGCAAAAGGGTGGGATAAGGCTTGTAACATCACCGTCATCGGTGAGAGGGGACGGGAGACGATCCGGTGAACTGGTTCTCAAAGACAATCGAACAGAGTGTGAAGGCTGCTCTGCTTCCAGAACTCCAGGAGATGAGTGGAAAGCTGAATCGCCTGGAAGGGAAGCTGGGTAGTGTTGAACAGCGAGTAGATCGACTCGCCAATACCTTCCAGGAGTTTCGTACCGAGGTAATTCGTCGTTTTGAACGGGTCGACCAGCGCATCGATGGCCTGCAGGCAGAGGTTACTCAGCGCTTTGACCAGGTCACCCAGCGCTTTGAGCGGGTCGACCAGCGCATCGATGGCCTGCAGCACGAGATGAATCGTCGTTTTGAAGGGATGAACCAGCGAGTGGATACGCTCCACGGCGATATGCATCATCGCTTCGATGCCTTTAACCAGCGTCTGGATAATGCCCTTTCCCAGATCGTCTCTGTGCAGGCGTTAGAGGAGCGTGTGAAGCGCTTAGAGGCCAGGGTGGGGAGTTCCGGGTAAAACTGCCTAGAAAGCGTCCGTGATCCTTCTAAGTAGCTGTTACTAACCCTTTTGCACTCTGAGTCATCTTCAGGCCATACGTGACTGGAAGAACTTTTTACCGCCGAGCACGCAGAGAACGCCGGGATACATAAGCAAAAACGCTCTGCGGACTCGGAGTCCTCGGCGGTGTAGACTTGTAGACAGCGCGAAGCTTGTGGGGCAAAAATTAGAGGGGATTTCCCTATTTAAAGGGAGCGGAAAAACCGGGTATTGGGAAGGGGTTTTCTCTGCCTGCTGGAGCAAATGATGAACAGGAGGAGTAACCGATGCCGAGAGTAGCCCATGAAGCTTTAGGAGAGATGGTGGTAGGGATTCTGCAGGCGGCAGGAGCAAGCGAAGCCGAAGCCCAAACCGTGCGCGAGCACATGATCAAAGCCAATCTTGTCGGGCATGACTCGCATGGAGTCATCTTACTCCCGACCTATATCGAGCGGATAGCCAGGGGACATATCGTGCCCGGAGCCCCCTTTGAAATCGTGGCCGAGAGCCCGACTACAGCCCGTATCAACGGTCACTGGGGGTTTGGCCAGGTCGTCTCTACCCGCGCCATGGAACTGGCAATTCAAAAGGCGCGTACCCTGAACGTGGCAGCGGTTACCGTCTTTCAGCAGAGCCATGTGGGACGGTTGGCCGACTACCCGATCATGGCGGCCCAGGCCGGCATGATCGGTATCATGGCCTGTGATTCTGGTCGTACCAACAAATCGGTTGCCCCATACGGCGGTCGAACACGTCGCCTGGGAACCAATCCGATGAGTATCGCCCTGCCCAGTGACCTGGAAGGCCCGGTTTTTCTTGATATGGCGACCAGCGCGGTGGCTGCAGGGAAAATCGCTGTGGCCCGCAATCGTAAACAGGCGGTCCCGCTCGGCTGGATCATCGATAAAGAGGGACAGCCGACAACCGATCCCCAGGCCTTTTACGATGGCGGAGCCATCTTGCCTCTGGGAGGCGATCAGGCGCATAAGGGGTACGGGCTCTCCTTCATGGTAGAAACGCTCTCCGGCTTGCTGACCGGCCTGGGATATGGATTTGATCCTTCCGGTCCCCACAACGATGGCGCCTTCATGGCGGTGTTTAACGTCGAGGCTTTTTATCCGTTAACCGAGTTTAAAAAGATGTTATCCGGCTTTATCGCCTATCTGAAAGACTCTCCTCCTGCTGCCGGCTTTCAGGAGGTACTCTACCCGGGAGAACTCGAGTACCGCACCGAGCAACAGCGTCGTCGCACAGGAATTCCGGTGGAAGAAGAGACGTGGCGACAGCTTGTGGCCCTGGCCGAACGTTTTGCCGTTTCTGTTCCCCCGGTAGAAGCGGAAGAATCCTGAACCGATAAAGCCTCCTCGAGCGAAATCCTTCCAGAGGGAGAGATGGTGAAGCGCTCTGCCGAGTCTCCTGGTCAACCGAACTTCTACGATTACGTATACCGGGTGGTGCGCCAGGTCCCCTGGGGTAAGGTAACTACCTACGGACGGGTGGCCGCCATCTTGGGGCATCCCCGGGCCGCTCGTGCCGTCGGCTATGCGCTGCACAATCTCTCCTCAGACACCGATGTCCCCTGGCACCGTGTCATCAATGCTCAAGGGATGATCAGTGCGCGTTGTGATCTCCATCGTCCAGAGATCCAGCGGGTCTTACTCGAAGCAGAAGGGATCATCTTCGACACGGCGGGGAAGGTCGATCTGCAGCGCTTCCTCTGGGAAGGGCCATCGGCGGAAGAAGTGGAACATTACCGGTACCGGCCGAGGTTAAGGAGGGGAAGAGAAGAGATGCGCTTCTGGTGAGAGCCAGATGATGGACACTCCTGGTGGCGGTTCGATCCGGAAGGTATCGGCCGGAACCTCCACATTGGGCCGCAATCTGAGCCATTCGATCTGAGCAGTGACCGCTTCCGGAGGAAGCTGGATCGTCACCAGCAAGGGAAGATAGAGATTATCTATGCTCTGGAAGCGATCGTACTCTATCTGTAACCGGAGGGTTCCTGCTGGCGTATACTCCAGGTAGCGCTGGGGAGAGAGGGTGGCCTTATCTATCCAGATCTCTTGATATAGCGCTTTCCTGGCTGGAGAGAAATAGACCTGAAGCCGGAACTGCTGGCTAGTGGGAGAGGCCACGGCCAGAGTGGCCGGTTCAGGGTTGCCCAGCGGTACCCCTCCGTGCAGGATACGGGTTGTCGTAGAGAGGTCAAGGGGCAGGCCGAGCAGCAGGGAAAAGGTTGCCGGTGATGCCATCCCTCGATAGAACTTTCCCTCGTTTGGTGCATAGAGGGAGAGGTACTGGGCATCGGCGGTAAAGACCAGAGCCGTCTGCCCAAAGGGGCTTAAGGCTTCCAGCCGCAAAAACCCTGGGGTGCGAAGGACAAGAGCGGTGCGGGCATGAAAGGAATCTTGCGGGGTATCAATATCCACATCGGCAATCCCGCGCAGGGTATGAATGCTGGTAGAGAGGAGATGGAGCTGTTCGACGAGTTGTTCGGGGTGTTGAAGAAACTGCCTTTCCCGCTCCTCCGCCTTCTTTGCCGCCTGCAGGGTTGCGCAACTGTTTAGAAACAAAAGGGCCAGAACGGCAGGGATCAGGCAACAGGTCCAGGATTGGAAAAGGCTACGGCTGGGCATATTCTCCTGCCAAGAGAGCTTTTACCCGTTCCAGCTTCTCTTTTACCTTGGTATCGTTGGGCTGGAGGGCGAGAGAGCGTTCCCAGGCCTCACGGGCTTTCTGCATCATCTTGAGCCGGAAGTAGACCTCCCCCAGGTGATCCTGGATGATCGGATCGTCTGGAACCAGGCTGACGGCCCGCTCCAGTTCCTTGAGTGCCTCGGTTAAACGTCCCTGCTGGAAGTAAGCCCATCCCAGGCTGTCGATGAAGTACCCGTTGTTCGGCTCCAAGGCCAGCGCCTTCTGAATCAGTTCGATCGCCTCCTCCAGGTGTATTCCCCGCTCGGCAAACATGTAGCCGATATAGTTGTACGCACTGGCATGCTTGGGGTTAAGGGCAATGGTTTTCCGCATCGCTTCTACGGCATGATCCAGATCCCCCATCTTTTCATAGACCACACCCAGGTTGAAGTAGTAGCGATCATTTTGAGGATCGAGTCGAATCGCCTGCTGGAAGTGTTCTACAGCCTGAGCGAACTGCTCCTGATTCATAGAGAGGAGGCCGAGGTAGTACTCCACCCGGGCATCGTTGGGGGCTATACGCTTGGCCTGCTGCGCCATCTCTAACGCTTCCTGCACGTGATCAAGCTCTTCATAGAGCTCGGCAACGCGCAGCAGCGTCTCCACCGAGGAAGGGGGTTGCTGCCGGACAACCTCTAGCTCGGCCAGGGCCTGCTCCGGTTTCTGCATGCGATGATAGGCAAAAGCGAGGTAGTAATGGAGGGTAGGGTTTTCCTGCTCAAGCTCTAACGCCTTTTGCAGAGAGGCGATCGCCGCTTCGTACTCCTTCACCTCGATCTGAAGCAGGCCCATCTGGACCCAGATCTCTGGCCTGGTCGGCTGAAACTTCTGCATGACCGAGTACTGTTCCAGGGCTTTATCGTACCGTTCCTGCCGGATATAAATCTGGCCTAACCGGTTCCGCACCTGGAGATGGTCCGGCTTTTGCTCCAGAACCTTTTCATAGGCTTCAATCGCTCCCTCCTCATCCTGTTGCAGTTCGCGAATGCGTCCCAGGGTGGCCCAGGCCCGGACAAAGTCGGGACGCAGGGTCAGGGCCTTTTGCAGATACTCCTCTGCCTCTGTATACTGCTCCATCTCTGCATAGACCCGGGCCAGGTAGTACATGCCGAGGAAATAGTCGGGATGTCGAGCCAGCAGCTTCTCAAACACGGCAATAGCCGCATCGTAATCCCCATCCTCTGCATACAGAGAGCCGAGATAGAGATGGGCTTCGGCGTGAGACGGGTCGAGTTCGAGGACCTTCTGGTACTGGGCAATGGCCTCTTCCCGCTGCTTGAGACTGGTGTACAGGTTACCCAGGAGGAAATGGAGTGAAGGGGTATTGGGATCGGTCTTAATCCCCTCTTCCAGGACAGCAACCGCGTCGCGCAACTCCCCCTGGTGCATCAGGACCGTGGCCAGGGATCGATAGAGGGGAGCAGCAAACGGGTCGTACTCCAGGGCCTTGCGGTAATAGGTGATCGCCTCCTGCGGTTCGTTATTCAATTCGGACTGATACCCCAGGATATAGTAGTAATAGGCCTGTGCGTTGGAAGAAGGAGAGAACAGCGTCTCCTCGGTTGCCTGGGAAGGGAGGGGGAGACCGATGCGGGAGAGGGAATTCTGGGAGAGCACGGTCAGCCGATTGCCACAGGCAGAGGAGAAGAGCAACAGAACCGCCAGAAGGGAAGGGCAGAGAAAACGGCATAGCCAGAAGATATTGCGTTGGGCCCACCGATCTTCTTTCATAGGGCTTTGTCTCCATACCGGTATTTTTCATAGAGTCTGGCTTTAACCAGCAGTCTTTGCAAAAGAGCCTGCAGCTCCCTATCCCGGATCATCCTGACCTGTCCCTCGATCTCTCTGGTCTCTTCCGGGGTCAGGCTCTCCTGCAGAAAGGGTGGGGAAAGGGGTTCTTCCTCTGTCGGGGGAGGCTGGTAGTCTACCCGGCCGCACCGGAAAAAGATCTTCTCGACAAGCGGCTCACCGATACGGTCATTCAGCTTGCTGATAAAGGTTTCCGTAAAAAAACTGAGCTGCTGCAACCAGATGGGGTTGGCAACCTTCACAAACAGGGTTCCTCCCTTATACTCGTCTGCCTGGGCATAGGGAGCCACCTGGGGACCAACAACCTCTTCCCAGAGCTGAAGCAGCTTTGCCTCTTTCAGCTTTGTCTCTAAGCCTAATATCTTGAGACAAGGCTGTATCGCCTCTCCTATCCTGATGAGTGCTTCGTTCTGTCTCCGGAATCGCATAAAGGGCTCACGAAATTTCAGGGGTCTGGGAACCGCTCCGTGTTCCAGATGCGTGGAGTTGCTGGGCAATCGCCTCCATCACGGCGTTGGTAATCGCCTCTGCCGTCTCTTTCGTATCCTCCATGGCGTAGTACTCTTCTAGGGGGACGGGTGGACCAAAACGCACCTCCAGCCGGGTAAACAGGCGGGGAAGGATTTTCCCTTTGGGCAGAAGCCGTTCGGTACCGATCACCGCTGTGGGGATAACCACTGGCCGTGCTTCATAGATCAGCTTTCCCGCCATCCGATTCCCCTTACCCAGCCGGCCATCACGGCTACGTGTCCCTTCCGGGAAGAGCATCACCTTTTCTCGACGCATCAGCTCCACAATCTGTCGCATGGCCCGGAAGTCCTGGGCCCGCCTGCGTACCGGGAAGGCTCCCCAGGAGCGGATCAGTTGGCTTACGATCGGGATACGGAAGAGTTCGGCCTTGGCCGGAGCCCATACCACTTCGAGCTTTACCTTGGCGATATTTACCCAGGGAATCAGCAGGGTATCAAAGAGGGAGACATGATTACTGGCCAGGACAACCCCTCCGCCTGGGGGCACGTGTTCCCAACCGGTGACCTTCAGGCGATTCAGCAAAGTGAAAAAGGCGCCGATGATCAGCCACCAGCCTATAAACCAGATCTTTTTCCCCCAGGACATCGGCTGCTGCCTGGGAACATTCACCTGTTCTGATGCACGTGACTCCTGCCCCATTCCCTTTCTTCCCTTTGCTCCTTTTCTTACCTGCAGTATATAGTATCGGCTAAAGTTATGCAAGACTGAAAGTATGAACTCCTTCTACCATCATGCTATTTCTACTTGACTCCTGTCCCACCAAGATCTATTATGCTCTTGCCTCCGTCTTTATCAGCTTAACCAGAGGCGACTCCTCTGGGAGTCAGGCCTCCAGGCGTCAACCAGCTTTGGAGAGAGGAGGGGGAGGAGATGAGTCGATCAAAGTTCTGGCGTGTAGTACTCATGATGTATCTGTTGGCCATGCTGGGTTATGGCCCGGTGCTGGCTGCCACCAAAGTCATCCACGTGTGGCACACCGAAACCAATCCACTTTCGCGTAAAGCCATCGCCAATATCGTCGCCAGGTTTGAGGCCCTGCACCCGGATATCAAGGTCGAGGCCGAAGCCCTGGCCTGGGGGGATCTGGAGGGGAAAATCCTGGCCGCCCTGGCTGCCGGCTCTCCTCCGGAGCTTTCCCATGGACAGCCGATCACCTGTGCTGCCCTGCAGGCCAAGGGCCTATTGCTGCCGCTAGATGAGGTCGTCCAGGCGATCGGCGAGGACAACATCTGGGATCAGATCAAGAAGGTATGCCGGGTCGGGGGACACTACTATGGACTCGTCCACGCGGCCGGTACCTCGCTGCTGATCTACCGGAAAGACCTGGCGAAAAAGCAGGGGATAACGGAAGGGCCGAAGACGTGGGATGACCTGCTCCGCATTGCGGAAAAGCTGACCATGGATACCGATGGAGACGGGAAGATCGATATCTACGGCCTGACCATCCCTGGCGATAACCTGTTCATCAATATCCTGATCGGGGAGCTGATCAAGGCCAACGGAGGCATCCTGTTCGATCAGCAGAATCGACCACGCTTTACCGACAGGCGGATGATAGAAACGCTAAACTTCTTGAAAGCCCTGACCAGATACCTTCCCCCTGGCTGGGAAGGGCATGGGTACCGGGAGACGTTCGCCAACATGTACGGCCAGAAGGCGGCCATGATGTACCAGGGCTATGGGAGAGGCGCCTCCCTGATCGAACAGTACGCTCCCAAGCACATGGCCAATACCGACTATTTCGATGTGTGGATCAAACCGCGAGGACCGAGCGGTAGCGCACCGGCGGCCCAGGTGGATGAAGAACCCTGGATGCTGTTCAAAGGGTCCAAGCACCCGCAGGAGGCGATCGAGTTCCTGAAATTCTTCTACCAGGACGAAAACTACCTCGAGTATATCCAATCGGTCCCTATCCACTTCTTCCCGATCACCAAGTCCCTCCGCAAGAGCCAGGCTTACCGCGAAACACCCATGATCCAGCGCTGGAAAGGATGGCTCGATGTCCAGGAATACTACCTGGACAACGATCTGGTCAAGCCGACCCTGGTCATCGAGTGGGAAGACATGACGAATAAGCCCTATCTGATGGACATTTTGGGTTCGGGAATCCTGCGGGATATGGTCATGGAGGTTACCTTAGAGAACGTTCCTCCGGAAAAAGCGGCGGCCAAGGCACAACAAAGGGCAGAAGAACTGATACGGGACAAAGGCTACGCGAAGTGGTAGATCGGTACGAGCAGGGTGCAGAAGGGAAAGGCAGTCTGGCACTCTGCTCGTCTCTCCCAGGAAAAGGGGCCAAAGGTGAAGCTCAGTCCCGCCAAAATCGGCGTCATCCTCATCCTCCCATCCGTGCTCCTGATCTGCGGCTTGCTCCTCTATCCGGTGACCTACGGTATATGGCTGAGCTTCTTCAAAAAGCACTCCTTCTTTCCCGAACAGCGCTTTGTGGGGTTGGCCAATTATGCCTATCTCCTGCACGATCCAGATTTCTGGACCAGTCTCTGGCACGGGACCGTCTACTCGGTCAGCACCATCTCCCTCCAGATTATCCTGGGCATCGTTGCCGCTCTACTGCTCAATGAAGCCTTCCTGGGGAGAAATGTGGTGCGGGGCGCCATCCTCTTCCCGTACATGATCCCCACCGTGGTTGCCATCATTCTCTGGAAGTGGCTCCTCAATAATCAGTTTGGCCTGGTCAATGCCCTTCTCCTTGCCCTGGGCCTCATTGAGACCCCGATCAGTTGGATGGGAAAAGACTATATCATGATCTCGCTGATCATCATCAGCGTCTGGCAGTTCTTCCCCTTTGTTGTCCTGAGCGTCCTCGCCCGCCTGCAGACCATCCCCCCGGAGCTGTATGAAGCGGCAGCGGTGGATGGAGCCGGCATGTTCTCCCGCTTCCTGTACATCACCCTCCCCCAGCTGAAAAAGGTGCTCTTTATCGTCATCCTCCTCCGCAGCATCTGGATGTTCACCAAGTTCGATACGGTCTGGTTGCTCACCCAGGGGGGAGGGGCAGAAAAATATATCCGCACCTTGCCGGTATATGCCTACATGCGGACGTTTATGTATTACCAGGCTGGCTTAGGAGCTGCCATCGCTGTCGTGATGTTTGGGATCCTGATCATCATTACCCTGCTCTACTTTAAACTCTTTCGAGAGGAGGAAGAGCTGTGAGGAGCCTGCGCTTCTTTTCCTGGCGAGGACAGGCGGTGTACTGGGGATCGTTCCTCCTCATGGGCCTGACCACCTTCCCCTTTTTCTGGATGGTAGCCACTGCCTTTAAATCCTCTCACGAGATCTTTGTCTTCCCTCCCTATTTCTTCCCCCGTGACGTCACCCTGGGTAACTTTCTCCGCCTCTTTGAGCAGACCCGGTTCCTGATCTACTTCAAGAACAGCCTCTTTGTCGCCACCTCCACCGTCATCGTGACCATAGCGGTCGCTTCGGCCGGGGCGTATAGCCTGACCCGTTTCCCCTTCTGGGGACGGGAGAAGATGGCCAGCCTTATCCTTACCACCTACATGTTTGCACCGATCATGATCGCGATCCCCTTTTACGTATTGATCAAGAAGATCGGCATCGCCAACACCCATTTTGCCCTTATCATGGCCTACACCACCTTCTGCCTTCCTTTCAGCCTCTGGCTCCTGCGCTCCTTCTTCCAGACCATCCCGGTTGTGCTGGAGGAGGCGGCTCTCACAGACGGCGCCGGGAGGATCCAGGCGGTGCTGCACGTCATCCTCCCCCTTGCCCTGCCCGGGATCATTGCCACCGGGATCTTCACCTTCATCTTGGCCTGGAACGACTATATCTTCGTGCGTATCCTGATCACCTCGGATGAACTGAAGACCCTGTCGGTAGGGATCGCTGATCTGTACAATGCAACGGTCATCGACTGGGGGATGATCATGGCTGGCGGCATGCTGATCACCCTGCCCGTGCTGCTCTTTTTTATCTTCATCCAGCGCTACCTGATCGCCGGCTGGGGCACGGGAGGGGTCACCGGCTGAGTAAGAGCGAGACAAAGGTATCGGCCTGGGTTGACGCTCTTGTCTTCTGGGGGAAATTATGGTATATACCTACAATACTCAGGTTTCTGCTTACCAGGTCGTATGCAGACGGGGAGCTGAGCGTATTTCGTACGACTTCTCTACGGAGATGCGGAGGACACAGAGAAAGACAGGGACAGAGGCGCCGGATGTCAGGTAAGGGCGTAGCCTGCTGCGCCCTTACTCATCATTACTCGTTACTCATTACTCATTACTCATTACTCGTTACTCATTACTCATTACTCGTTACTCATTACTCGTTACTCATTACTCACTTTAGGGAAGGAAGAGGTATTGATTAGTCCACAGATCTTTCGTGCATATGATATTCGCGGGATTGTAGATGTCGATCTCACCGAGAGTGTCGTCACCGAACTGGGAAAAGGCTTTGGTACCTATATCCGAAAACACCAGGGACAGACGGTGAGTGTCGGTCGAGACGCCCGTCTCAGTTCAGAAGCCTTCCGTGATGCCCTGATCGCCGGGATTCTCAGCACCGGCTGTCATGTGATCGATCTCGGCCTGATCCCCACCCCTCTCCTCTACTTCTCCCTCTTCCATCTCCCGGTGGATGGGGGGATCATGATCACCGGGAGCCATAATCCCCCGGAATATAACGGCTTTAAAGTAACGCGGGGACAGGAGACCCTCACCGGCGAGGACCTGCAGGAGATACAGCGTCTGATCGAGCAGGGGGCCTTTGTGCACGGGGAAGGAGAATTGAGCCAGGCAGACGTCATCACCCCATATCTGCGGCTGGTCCAGGAGAAGATCCATCTGGGGAGACGTCTCCATGTGGTGATCGATTGTGGCAACGGTACCGCCGGTGTCCTTGCCCCTACCCTGATC
>RFHZ01000478.1 GCA_003696125.1 Nitrospinota bacterium | reverse complement strand
GTTCTCGACCAAGAAATACTCTCCATGCCCCGGACGCCGGCAGTCTCCATCGCCAAACTGGTAGACATCCGGCTCGCTTTCCACCTGCGAGATCGGCTCATCGACCAGCGTTCCGGTCACCTGAACCGGTGTTACCCAGCCCAGCACACACTTGCTCCAGGCATCGAGATGGGCCGGAACCTCTCCCATTCCCCCATTCCAACTGCCACTCCCCATGAGGCTCCAGTCCCCCACCCCTTTTGAGGAATAATCGGTATCGTAGAGATCAGGGAGTCCCAGGGTATGGCCGTACTCATGGGCAAAGACCCCGATGGTCATGTCTGTCCCCCCAAACCAGGTCTCCGGCTCTGTGGTATAGCCGTATACATACACCGGCTGGCCGGCCGCATTGGTCGATCCGGTCGCCACCGGCGAGCGGGTGACCCAGCGATGGGACCAGATGTCGTTGCCACTGCCGGTATACTCCGCTCCCCGGCCGGCATGCACAACAAACAAGGCATCAACATAGCCATCATTATCGGTATCGTATGGACCAAAATCGATACCGGCCGCCCGGGCAGCTACCACGGCATCTTCCACCATCTTCTGCGCATTGTTCGGATAGGATCCCACGCCTGACCGGCCCCCGGCGTAATAGGTCATCTCCTGCGGCAGGCGAAGCCAGCTCACCCCAGGGGCATTGACCTCGCCCTCGAGCTGGAGGACTCCGTACGAAACTTCAAGGTAATAGTCGCGGAGACTACCCTGGGGTGCAACGGAAGGAGAAGTACCAAAAAGAAGGTCCCGAAAATACTCTGGAGAGACGGCGCCAGCACGATCCGGGAAATCGACCAGCAAGACCAGGGCTTTGGGAGATGTCGGTGTTTGGGACAAGGCCGGATGGTTCAGGGCAATCACCACATTGATAAGCAGAAAGAAGGTTATCCAGAACTGCCTGTACATCTGCACCTCCTCTACGCTTCCCCATACCCGCTCTGCCGGTACGCTTTCCCGGGTTTTCCCCGGTTATTCAGGAGCCGGAAGGGCATGCTCAACAGCGAGCAGCGGTGTGGCGTCGTGAGGCGATACCATAACGGTGCCGAACAATTGCATCTGTCGACCCAGATAGTCTCGCATGGTAGGAATCCGCATTGCCGGCGTTCTTCCTGGGGGTGGAGGAGGGATTTCCAGAGGGGCCCAGGCCGTGATCGGCACCGCATGCCCGCTGTCATCGGCGAGTACAAAGTGCGGATGGGTGTAGTAACGACCACCCAGAAGCCGTACCGTGCCCTGCACCACGACCTGCCGGTGCAGATAGCGCAGGGGTACCGTACTGAGTTCGGCCACCGAAACCTGGTAGGGCTCTGCCCACACCAGGCTTAGGGTAGCACCAATAATAAGCAACCCTGTGCAGAGACTTCGATACATCATCCCTCCTTCTTCCAGATGCCATGTAATGCCTACCTCCCTGCCCTGCAGGTGTTTCTCCGGACTCCCCTACCAGCCGTTTTACCCTGTGCGCCTCTATCCCATATGCCCTGCAGAGTAGCTATATTCCCAACCAGATCCCTTATCCCTTTTCGGCATCTTCTTCGTTTCACATGAATCGATCGGTTGCTATCGGCGTGGTAGGCAGGATCGGAACCGGTACCGATGGTTCCTGGTAGGCGGGCAGGAGAAGGAAATAGACTCTCTTGCCGGCCAGAACAGATCCTTCTATCACGGGGAGACTATTGCAGGAAGGTATGGCCAGAGGCCACCATGTGAGCAACTCGGGCAGGACGCGTTGTTGTTCCTGCTCCCAACCGGCTCATTTCTCACTCATCAGGTAATCTGGTTCCTCTGGCTTCCGTTTGAGCAGGAAGTAGAGCCGGCCTGGTTGTTTCATGTGCCCGGCGATGATCTCGGCCGTATTTCCCTTTCCCCAGAAGAGATCGACGCGCTTTGGCCCCTTGATCGCTCCGCCACTGTCCTGGTTGAGCACAAAGCGACGCAGGGGTGTGTACCGGGTGACCTCCCCCTTCCTGTTCACAACCGGTTGCGAGGTCAGGAGAAGGGCAACGGCTCCGGGCGGGAAGAGGTGTGGATCGGTGGCAATGGAATAGCCGGGGGTGAGGGGGAGTCCCAGGCTCCCACGGGGCGGGACAGCAGGGCAGATCTCCTGGAAAAAGATATAGCGCTTATTCTGCCAGAGATAGGAGAAGAGTTCAGAGGGATGGGTTTGGAAATAGCGGCGAATCTGGCTTAAGGACATCTGTTCCAGGGAGATCTTCCCCTCTCGCAGGAACAGGGTGCCGAGCGAAGTGTACGGGTACCCATTATCCGCCGCATAATTCACCAGACACATCGGTTCATCGGGAAAGACGAGATACCCGGCCCCTTCCACGTGCAACAGGTAGAGGGCAAAGGGATCATCCGTGTAGGCGATCTCGAGACCGCGTCCACGGAGTACCCCGGCCCCATCGATCTCTGCTCTGGTATAATAGGGGACCCATTTCCCTGCGACCAGCCGGCCCACCACCCTGCGTTTCTCTCCTTCTTCGCCTACCCAGCGGGTTTGGAGATCAGGAGGGGGCTGGTAGATCGGATAGCGAAAGCGGCTATCCGGATGACGTCGAGCCGCAATTATCGGTGCATAATACCCGGTAACGAGTAGGCCGTCCTGGGCATCGTCTCCTGGGGTGCGATACCAGTCAAAACGCGTCTGCAAGGCCTGGAGGATAGAGGCCGGAGGTTGATGGGCCAGGGCGCGGATGGCCTGCAGGGTCTCCTCCAGGTCGTCTGTACTCACCAGGCGATCCCCCAACCTCCAGACCCGCTCCGGGCTCCTCTCATAAAAGGCGATCTGCCGGTCAAGCGCCTGCAAGAACTCTTCGTTCCAGGAGGAGAGTTCTTCCTGAGAGAGGGGAGGGGGATCGGTAGGGATAAGGGACAGTTGGGGAGGGGGTTTTACCAGGGTACAACACGTGAGGAAGAAGAGCACAAGTCCTGCTATCACCGAAAATTTACTCCAGCAAGTCCACACCGCCTTCATCAGCCACAAGAGAGAAGAACTTTGAGTAACCACTCAGGAGATGTTATGCTATATAATAGCGAAAACAGGAGAAAAAAGCGAGCGCTTTTTGCAAGGGAAACCTTGCAGGAGAGAGCAAGGGCGAGGTTTCAGCACAAGGAGTCGTACCATGACCGAGAGACTCTACTATACAGACGCCTATCAGCGATCCTTTACCGCCGTGGTCCAGGCCAAGATCCCCTATAGAGAGAAAACGGCTGTGGAGCTGGATCGAACCGGGTTCTATCCCACCTCTGGCGGCCAGCCGCACGACCGGGGGACTCTGAACGGGGTACCGGTCATCGATGTGATAGAAGACGAAGATCGTATTCTGCATGTCCTGGAGACCGATTCCCTGGCCGTCGGTATGGAGGTGGAGGGAAAGATCGAGTGGGAGCGACGTTTTGATCACATGCAGCAACATACAGGCCAACACATCCTCTCCCAGGCCTTTCTGCAGGTCCTGGGAGCGCAAACCGACTCGTTTCACCTGGGTAGCGAGATAGCGAGCATCGACCTCTCCTGCTCCCAGTTGACCCCAGAGGAGATCTATCAGGTGGAAGACCTCTGCAACCGGATCGTGTTCGAGAATCGGCCGGTCCTCATTCACTTTGTGGAGAGCCAGGACCAGGATCGCTTTCCCCTGCGCAAAATGCCTACCCGTTCCGGCTTACTCCGTATCGTGGAAATCGACCGATTCGATCATTCCCCGTGTGGGGGAACCCACTGTCGCTCCACCGGAGAGGTGGGACTCATCAAGATCCGGAGGTGGGAGCGGGTACGCAAACGGGCTCGCGTGGAGTTTTACTGCGGATGGCGTGCCCTACGCGACTACCGATGGAAGAACCGGGCCATCTACCAGCTCTCTCGCCTCTACCGCACCCCTGATCGGGAGGTGGTGACGGCAGCCGAACAGCACCTCGCCATAGAAGAGGCCCAGCGCAAGACGATGCTGGAACTGCAGGATACCCTGCTCACGGCCGAAGCGGCCCAGCTCCTGCAGGAGAGCGAAGAAAGGGAAGGGATCCAGGTCATCCGCAGGATCTTTGCCCCCCGCGACCTGGCCACGGTAAAAGAGCTGACCAAAAAGATCGTGCACGGGGGACCCAACCGGCTGGTCCTCTTCGGTATACGAGGGAATCCTCCTACCCTTATCTTCGCCCGCTCTCCCGATCTTCCCCACGACATGCGTGAACTGATCCAGGTCGCCCTCCCCTTTATCCAGGGAAAGGGTGGAGGGAGCCCACAACAGGCGCAGGCCGGTGGGAAACGAGAGGATGGGATGGAAGAGGCGATGAACCGCGTGCTGGAAATCCTTTGAGCCAGGCCGGCACCTCCGCCAGGGGGTGCCGGCGCTTCCTTTCAGCTCTTCCTTCCCGGCTTTGCCTCCAAGCCCTACCGGAATATGGAGGTGGGGAGATAGGCCGAAACCAGCCAGTTCGGGGCATCGACCACCTCGCTGATGCGGAGATCAACGGCAACGCTACACAGGGCATAGGCCAGCTCTGGGGAGAGCCTGTAGGTGCGATCCAGGTAGTCGATCATATCCCGCACCGCATCTCTGGCTGCCTGCATCAGGTCAGGAGCGATCCCGGTGGTGACATAGTACCCCTGGCCATCGATGTGCCGGGTCGGAGCCTCCCGGAGGACAAACTGCGGCCGGGGAAGCTTGGCCCCTTTTTGCAGGTCAAAGCGGAGGCGAATCCGCATCGGTGTTTCGATCGCGGTCCCGCATACCTCTCCATCCCCCTGGGCAGCATGCGTATCCCCCACCGAAAAGAGGGCACCCTCCACCTGGACCGGCAGATAGAGCCTGGTCCCCCGCGTGAGATCGCGGATATCCATGTTTCCCCCCACCTCGCGGGGCGGGACCACCGAATGGAGTCCAGGAGCGGCCGGCGCCACCCCGATCGTCCCGGGGAAGGGCCGGGTGGGGAGGTGAATCTCCGGGGTAAATTCCACCCGCTCTGCCGTGTACTGGGAGAGGTGCAGGAAGGGCTGGGGAAAATCGTCGGCCAGCAGTCCAAAACCGGGGATAAGGGCTGTCCATCCCCATCCGCTCTCCTCGAAATCGAGAACCTCCACCAGGAGGGCATCCCCTGGCTGAGCTCCTGCCACGTAGACCGGACCGGTCACCGGGTTCACCCGGCTAAAATCGAGTTGTGCCACATCGGCAGCGGTGGAATGGGCGGAGAGCTGGCCTCCCGAGGCATCCACGATCTCGAATTCCACCACCTCCCCGGGCTGGACCTCCAGCACCGGAGCCAGGCTGTTATCCCAACCGAAGTGATGTGCGCTGCTGTGAATGGTCTTGTACGTATCGCTCATTTGATATACACCTCATCATAGTTTACCGGGATGTGAATGGGATCGACAAAGATGGCCTCCGGACCACCTATACGGGCGGCCCGCATGGTAAACCGCTTCTCGTTAAAGATCGGGATCCAGGGGGCCTCATCCATGATCCGCAGGAAGAGATCACGATAGATGGCGATCCGGGCCTCCTGCTGCTCAGGCTGGACCATGGCATCCGCCTCTTCGGCCCGCTTTTCCAGTTCCTTATTGCAGTACCAGGCCCAGTTCCACCCTCCCGGTACCGCACTGGCACAGCCGAGAATCGGCCAGTAGAAGTTGTTCGGGTCCGGATAGTCGGCAATCCAGGCCATGCCACCCGACCAGATCATGGGAGCCTTCCCGGCTCCTCCGGCCTCAATCACCGTGCTCTGGGCCAGCGACTTCAACTCCACGGTCACCCCGATCCGGGCCAGATCCTGCTGGATGGCCTGGGCAATACGTGGATTCGGGGCCACGTTGTACACGTACAACTCGGTGGTAAAGCCGTTGGGATATCCTGCCTCTGCCAGCAGGGCTTTCGCCTTCTCTGGATCAAAGGGATACCCTTTATAATCCTTGGCGTATCCCGGCATGAGCGGGGGGAGGACCTGATTGGCCGGAGCAGCCCGGTTGTTGATGATCCGGACGATCCGCTGCTTGTTAATGGCCATGTTAAGCGCCTGGCGAACCTTGACATTATCTAGCGGCTTCATCCGGGTATTGAGGGTCACGTACCCGGTATGGAGCTGATCCCCCACCGCAACCAGTTTCCGGAGTTCCGGTTTTTTCATCACCTCGGTGAAACGCGCCGAAGGGATGCCGTCCCCCAGGATATCCACCTCGCCCCGCAGGAGCTTTAAGAAGGCGACATTGGGGTTGAGTCCCACCTGAAAGACGATGGCATCCAGGAAAGGGCGACCCGGGACAAAGTAGTCGGCAAAGCGTTCCAGGACCACCCGCTGTCCCAGTACCCACTCCTTGAGCTTGAACGCGCCGGTTCCCACCGGGTTATGCCCAAAATCCGGGCCGTACTTCTCTACCTCCTCCTTAGGAACGACATGGGCGAAGTTCAGGGCCAGCTTGTGCAGGAAGGAGGCATCCGGTTTGGCCAGGCGAATCTTCAGCGTCAGAGCATCGACCGCCTGTATGCCGCTGGCCTGCTGGGCCTGACCGTCGATCACCGCCTGTGCCCCTTCGATCCCCACATAGAACCCCTGTCCCGGACTCTGTGTTTTGGGGTTGAGCACCCGGTTCAAGGAGTACTGCACATCCTGAGCCGTCACCTCTCTCCCGTTATGGAACCTGACTCCCGAGCGCAGGGTAAAGGTATAGGTACGCATGTCCGGCGATACGGCATACCGCTCTGCCAGATGGGGAATGAGCTTGGTCGTTCCCGGTTCATAATCCATCAGGCCATCGAAGATCGATTTGATGATCGACCAGTTTTGCCAGTCATAGCCGATGGCCGGATCCAGGGTAGAGATATCATCCTGAAAGGAGACGATCATCGTGCCTCCCTGCTTCTGCGCCCAGGCCACACTCACCCCCAGGATCAACACCATCACCATCAACACCAACCGCTTGCCCATATGAAACCTCCTTTCCGGGGAAAGATGAAAAGCATCACTCTACTGGATACGGGGATCCAGCAACGGATAGATCAGATCTGCCAGCAGGTTCCCGAGTACAATAAAGAGGGCCGTAGTCGTCACCCCTCCCAGGATGACCGGGATGTCGACCAGTTGGATGGCCTGCCAGATCATCTGCCCGATGCCCGGCCACCCAAAGACCGATTCGACCACGACCACCCCGCCCATAAACACCCCCAGGTCCATACCGATCATGGCCACGATGGGGAGGAGGGCGTTACGTAAGGCGTGCTTTAACACCACCTTTTGCGGGGATAAGCCTTTACCACGCGCCGTGCGGACGTAATCCTGACCGAGCACCTCCAGGAGGGAAGAGCGCATGACCCGCGCATACCAGCCCCCTCCGGCAATACCCAGGGTAAAGGCCGGGAGGATGAGATGCTGCCAGCCTCCATAGCCTCCCAGGGGAAAGAGCACCACCTTGTAGGCGAGCACATAGAGGAGGAGTAAACCGACCGCAAACTGGGGAGCCGAGACCCCTAAAAAGGCCATCCCCATCACCACCTGATCGACCAGGGTTCCCCGTCGCAATGCCGCGATAATGCCGAAGGGAAGCCCGATCAATAGCTCAAAGGCGATCCCGGCCAGGGTCAGTTGGAAGGTCGGTCCCAGGCGTGCCGCAATGATGTCGCGTACCGCATTCTTCTGGGCGTATGAGCGTCCCATATCCCCGTGCAGGAGACGCCAGAGGTAGTGCACATAGCGGACCAGCAGCGGCCTATCCAGACCGAGCTCGTGGCGGATACGCTGCACCGTCTCCGGGGTGGCACTCCGCCCGGCGATCATGCGGGCCGGGTCAGCCGGGAGGAAATAGAGGAGACTGAACGTGATCAGGCTTACGCCCAGGAGGACACCGATCGACTGCACGAACCGACTCAGCAGATAGCCAGGCATTATCCTCTCCGATCTCCAATATCCAGGGCATCACGCATCGCTTCACCGAGCAGGTTAAAGGAGAGGGAGGTGCCCAGAATCGCCAGTCCCGGGAAAGCCACCAGCCAGGGAGCATCCAGGAAGTAGGATTGGCTCTCGTTGATGATGCCTCCCCAGGAGGGGGTAGGGGGCTGCACCCCGACCCCGAGGAAAGAGAGGGCCGCCTCCAGGAGGACCGTTGTGGAGATCCCCAGGGTCCCGAAGACCAAAAGGGTGGAGAGGAGATGGGGTAAGATATGGCGAAACAGGGTGCGCCGGGTAGGTGCTCCCATGGCCAAAGCGGCTTCGATGAATTCTCGTTTGGCCAGGGAGAGGACCTGGGCATGGACCGCCCGCGCGATCCAGATCCAGTTCACCAGCGCGATGACCAGAGCAACGATCCAGAGGCTCGGTTTGAGAATGGCGGCCAGCGCAATGGCCAGGATTAAGGCAGGGAAGGCGGTCATGACATCGGTAAAGCGCATCAAGATCACCTCGATCCATCCCCGACAATACCCGGCCGTTACCCCGATGAAGGCACCGATGAGGACCGCCACCCCATTGGCCACCACACCGACGAGCAGAGAAGCCCTCGCCCCGTACAAGAGGCGAGAGAGGAGATCACGGCCTAAGAGATCCGTCCCTAAAGGGTACTTCTCGCTGGGAGGCAAGGGCATTCCCTCCAGGCTCAAGCCATCAAAGAACTGGCGTGCCGGATCATACGGGGCCAGGTAAGGGGCAAAGAGCGCCGCACACACCACGACGACTACCCCCAAAAACCCCAGGATCCCTGCCTTGTTGTGGAGGAATCGCTCCAGCCAACGAGGCATACCAGATTTGGCGATGCGCAAGCTCCGTTCCATCTTCTCCTGTGAGCTTCCCCTTTCAAGACAACACCCGCTTCCTTCTACCCGAACAACCGATCCGGAAGAGAACGCCTCCAAACGCCTATACCCAATATCATACTCTGCCCCACCTGTCAAGAAAGAACCCCCAGATGAATGCAGCGATAGATGGGATCTATGGAGCAGGGACACAGCACCGCTGTGCCTCTGCTGGCGTGTCCGCGGGCGACAGATATGGCAGGAAGGAGATCAAAACCTGTTAAGTAACTATTACTCACCCTTCTGCACTTTGAGTCATCTGAAGGCCATGTATGACCGGAAGAACTTTTTACCGCCGAGCACGCAGAGAACGCCGGGATACATAAGCAAAAACGCTCTGCGGACTCGGCGTCCTCGGCGGTGTAAACTTGT
>RFHZ01000044.1 GCA_003696125.1 Nitrospinota bacterium | reverse complement strand
GGGATGATGCTGACCTGGACCGCTTCTGGTTCGGTAAACTTCTCTCGATGCGTGCGGTAATAGTCTTCCACCTCCTGGGCGCTTACCCCGGCAAAGTCGGCAAAGATTACCCGTTTGAGCAGGAGATCTATGGCCAGGTCTTCCCGGAGCTTTTCGCTGTCCCGCACGATCTCTGGTCGCTCTCCATACCCCTGCGCCATGGCTTCTTTCGCCAGCAGGAGGGAGAAGAGCTCCCTCTCCAGGAGGCGCTGCAGGAGGCGGAAGGCCATCTCAGGGGGAAGCTCCCGTATCTTCTCCAGGTTGGCCACCTTTCCCAGGTGGCCCACATCGATCTTCTCCCCTGCTATGGTGGCCACCACAGCGGTGGGGGGAAGCTCCCTGGCCGGAGAACCCCGTGAGAGCTCCTGGAGGACAGGCGTGTAGATCTCTCCTCCCCATCGGGCCATGAGCTCCTGGAAGAGCTCTTTAGAACGGCGTTTGATCGCCCGCCGGGTCAGTACATTACGGATATACGTCCTCACCTCCTCCAGAGGAGGAGGCTTCACGCTCATCCTTTCCACCACCCAGAGGAGATTCCATCCCTCTTCGGTCTCAAACGGCTCGCTCATCTCGCCCTTTCCCAAAGCCCAGAGCTTCTCTTCCAGGGCTGGGGGATCGAGCTGTCCCCATTGCACGATCCCCAGGTCTCCTCCCCGCCGGGCGGTCAGGGCATGCGAGACCTGGCGGGCAACCTGGCTGAACGTCTCCCCTGCCTTGATACGCTCCCAGGCCTTTTCCGCCTGGGCCCGGCTTTCGACCAGGATATGGCGGGCCTGGAAGCGTACACCCATCTTCTCATAGGAGGCCCGGATCGCTTCTTCCGGGATCAGCACCCTGTCGCGTACCTCTTCCTGGAAAAAGGCTTCCCTGGCCCTGTTCTGCTTGAAATTCTCCACCGCCCTCTCGACTTCTGGAGCCCGGTCTAAACCGATCCGCCTGGCCTCTTGCCAGAGGAGTTGCTGATCGATCACCCTTTCCAGAAAGCGACGGACCATGCGGTACTCTGCCAGGAGCACCCCGTGTCCTTTGTGGTTTTCGTTAAACGCCTCCTCCAGATCCTGGGCCGTGATCGTCTCTCCGTTGACCCGGGCCAGAATCATTCCCTCCCAGTGCGGGGAGGACCAGCCGGCGCATCCGGCCAGGAGGAGGAGGGAAGCCAGGACCAGCGGTTTAGCCCGGGAAAGGTTTGCGTGGTGATCTCGCCTCTTTGCCCGATCCATCAGAGTGTCTCCAGCATCTCTTGTGCCATCTTCAAAGCCAGGGGAACAATGGAACGGATCTTCCCCCAGTCGAGGATACGTTGAAAATCCTCTCCTTTACGGGTGTGGGTGGCAAACCAGAGGATACGTCCATCTTTTGCCTGCAGCATCCGCATATCCAGGGCCACCTCGGGTGAGCTGGTGGCCCCTTTCTGCAGTCCCTCGTTATAGGTGTACACGGTTCCCAGCAGCACCGCATCGACCCCGATTCGCCTTTGTAGGCCAGCCAGGGTCTTAAAATCGATCCCTCCGTAGGGCATGGCCTTTAGGGAGAGGAGGGCCTCTTGCACTTCTCCCGGTTCGATGACCTGGTAGCGACCCTGCTGGAAGAGGGCGGTGGTAAAGATATCGGTAAGGATACGGCCTGCCCCTTTCCGTTGGGAAGCATTTTCCAGGGGGAGGAGGGCCACCCGCCGGGGAGGATGTGTGTCGAGGAGGGGACTACGGTACCCCGCCTTAAAGCCGAAGAGACCCCCTCCGGAGGGCCTGCGCCTGGGAGACGGGAAAGGTTCTCCGGCCCGAGGGAGGCTATGCAGGAGCGCTTTGACCACCTCCTGGCCGAGACGCTCTCCGGAGTGAATGGTCCCCAGACCCAGGATGGTGGTGAAATCGTCTCCGCTCAGCCCGCTACTCGCTGCCCAGAGGATATTCCCGCTGGCGGTGGAGAGCACACGGGCCGAGAGTCCCCATTGGGGATTTTCTGACGAGGCGAAGAAGAGGTCTACCGTCCCCACCATGACCTGTTCCACCCCCCATTCCTGTCGCAGGGCGTGGAGGTGTCTCCGGCTGAGCATGCCGGTGTTACGGATACGGTAACGGAACAGGAAAGGCTCCAGCACGTCCTGCTGCATGACGTGATACCCCTTGGCCTGCAGGTGCTGGGCAATCAGCGGCATGATGATGCGGAGACTCTGGAGGTTTCCGCTCACATTCTCAAAGGGGAGCAGAGCGATTGTCGTTGCTCCCTGAGCATGGGAAAACGCTGCCAGGCTCAGGAAGAGGAGGAGAACGCTGATCGATCTGTGGTAACGGATAACCCCTTGCATCGCAGTCCTCATGGTGGTACCATCAGCGGAAGAGGGTGGCCACAGCCTCCCGCACCGTCTTCTGCACCGTCTCACTCATGGTGGCACTTCCCAGGCCGAACAGCCGGCCGGCCAATCCGACTCCACCACCGGTACGGCTGGCAGACCAGATGATGGTACCGCTTCTCGTATCGATGGCCCGTAGCGTGATGGTGACTTCGGGGAAGAAGACCCCGCCTACGTTGATCCGCTCATACGTTTCTACCGAACCGACGATAAGTGCCGGCACCCCGAGACTCGCTCCGAGTTGTTTGAAGTCCTCGGCCGAGAGGCTGGAAACGCTATCTATTCCCTGCTGGGCCAGCACATAGTTGACCTGTCCCGGTTCGACCACATCCACCACCCCGGCGGCCAGGAATTCGGAAACCACCACCTTGCGCACCTTCTCCCCGGCCAGCGGATCAGAGGTGAGGTTTTCCAGCGGGAGGACAGCGACCCGCTGGATCTGGCTGAAATCGTAGGTCGGGTGGATGTAGTAATCAGGCATCCTGGCACAGGCGACAAGAGAGAGCAGCAATAGGAAGAAAACCGTTCTGTTCATGACTTCTCACCCAAGGTTAAGAACCATGTTGCTTGTCTATCCCCAGCGTTCCGTACACCTTCACTCCTCAAAATCGGAAACCGAGTGTGGTGAAGAAAGATTGTATCCTGTCCGCATTCCCGCTCTGGGAAAGGGTGTAGTTGGCGCTCAGGTCGAAGTAGCGGCTGATGTTCCAGCGGCCGTTTACGTCGAGGAAATGCGAGGTGTGGGAGTCCCCCGCGATCTGCTGGGTCATACGGCGATAGTTGATAAAGAGCGAGGCCCTCGCCGTCGGAGTCCAGTCTAAACGGTACTGCTGAGAGAAGGTGTTCCCATCTATGGTGTCCGAAAGATCGAAACGGGCGTTGAAGTTCAGGAAACGAGAAGGGGTATAGGTAAAGGCACCAGAAGCGGTGTGCGATGTTGTCGTCCTCCCCGGGACAGGACTCTCTGCCCGGGTTTGCCGGAAGCTGTAGCCGAGCGTCGCGTTGAGCCTTGCCGTAAGCCGGGCATTCAGGTTCACGGAGAGGAGCTGGTTTTGTGTATCCTGCGAGGTAGAGAAGTCCTTAAGCCTGGAGAAGGAATAGGTCAAATCCACGTTCAGGTTCCGGTAGAGCTCTGCAGCCGCATTGAAGCTGGCCGTATCGTTCCGGCTCTGCAACTCCCCGGCCGACCGGTTTTCGTTCCGCACAAAGCTCAGGGAGCTGCTCAGGGTGGGAAGGGGATTGGAGTGAAGGATGAGGCTGTAGATGTCCATCCCCTTATCTTTGCTCCCAGAGCGGTTCGAGTGATCAAAGTTGTGCTGGTAGGTAAAGGTTGTTTTCAACAGCCGATGCGGCTCAACGGTGAGACTGGCCGTATGCACGCCACTGGTGTCTCGTACCGCATCAGGTTCCTGGGTCGTATCGGTCAGGGAGAAGTTATAGGACAGGGTCGTTGCCTTGAAAGGCTGGGCGGTCAGTCCAGCCCCTATCTTATGGAGCAGGGTGCTGGTTACCCGCTTGGTGCCCGCGGTAACCGGCTCGATGTCACGCGCCAGGATACTATTGATTCGGACCAGCTCTCCCAGGTCGTTTCGCTCCACGTAGATCTTGAAGAAGCGGGCCGTGACAGGAGGGAAGCGCAGGATGAGC
>RFHZ01000477.1 GCA_003696125.1 Nitrospinota bacterium | reverse complement strand
TGACATCACCGCGTCGCAGCCCTCCTTGATCTGCCGGTCCTCCTGGGAGGACTTCGGCGATGAGAGCGCCGGCCGGTTCTTTGAGCTGAAAAGCCTGGGCCAGGGCGGGCGTGAGTGATTGTACCGAAATCCCGAGGGTGGTGCGTACAATGCGGCCTTTGAGGGCTGGCAAGATCGTCTTGACCAGATTACTCGGTATGGCAAAACCCATTCGCTCCGGTGTTCCGGTCATCATCGTGTTTATCCCGATCACCTCTCCCCGGATGTTGAGGAGAGGTCCGCCTACAATGCCGGGATGGAGGGGAGCGGTGAACTGGATGAAGTCGTCAAAGGCCCCTGCTCCTACCACCTTTCCCGTGGCACTCACCGTACCGATGGTCACCAGTGGAGCCAGGCCGAAGGGGTTTCCCATGGCGAGAACCGGCTCTGCCAGGTGTACGCGATCAGAGTCACCCAAAGAGAGGAAGGAGAGGGTGACGTTAGGGGGAGGGGTGATCTTGAGAAGCACGATGCCGGTTCTCTCATCCTGGGCCACGATTTCCGGGACGTACTGCTGGGCATCGGCCAGTTTGACCAGAAGCTGCTGGCCACTCTCTATGACCGATTGCATGGTCAAGATGTACCCCTCGGCACTGATCAGGAAGCCAGAGCCGAGACTATACTCGGGCAGGTACCCTTGCTCGGGTACGCGGAAGGAGTGGTAGAAGAACTCGCTCAGCGGGTCGTCTTCTCCGTACGGAGTCGAGGGGAAATCTTCGCTCGGGGGACGGGTGGTGCTGATATGGACCACTGCCGGTTTCAGCTTTTCTACGAGCTGCACCCAGATGTGGAACGCCGGATAGGCATCCAGACCGGGAAAGGTCTCCGCCTGCCCCACCTGAAAGGGTGGATGGGTGAGCAACTCCTTAAGGGTGCGCCAGGTCTCCTGCAGTTGCCTGGCCGTTCCTTCCTTCCCCTTTTCTATCTCCCGTTCCAGTTGTTCCAGTTGTTTTTGTAGCTCCTGGAAATAGGTTTCTGTTTTCCTGGTAAACTCCCTCCCTTCCTGCTGCAAAAACTGTTTGGCCCGGTCTACATTCTTGCGCGCCGCCTGATAGTTCTGATCCAGAAACTCTTTAATCGCCTCCTGAAGCTGCCGGTACGCTTCAGAAAGCGCTTCCTCTTCTGAGGGAGGATCGACGGCGGCCCGTACCAGGTCTCGACTGCTCATAAGCAGAGAGGCGAGACAGAGGAATAGAAGCGTACCCCATACAAGATATCGATTCATACTGGTCTTCCCCCCTTCCCCTTCTTGACGGTCTGGCTAAAGACCTGCTCCCGGGACTCACCGCTACCCGCCTGAGGAATCTGCTGTCAGTGGGGAGTAGAAGCCGGTATCAGATGACGTGTAACTTCCGGAAGCGGTCGATGTCTGTGTCGGTATAGCCGAGTTCGTGTAGAACCTCCTCTGTATGCTCTCCTAAGAGAGGAGGAGCCTGGCGTATCGCTCCCGGTGATTCGTGAAGCTTGACCGGCAGGCCGAGCAGACGCAGATCAGGAATGCGAGGATGGGCAATCGAGACGATCATCTCTCGAGCCAGGGTTTGTGGATCTTCGAGGGCCTGGGCAACCGTATTCACCGGCGCGCAGGGTACACCTGCCGCATCCAGGAGTTCGGCCAGCTCTGCGGTCGAATACTTCCGCACCTCCTCCTGGATGATCGGCACCAGGATGGTGCGGTTCCTGACCCGATCCGCCTGCGTGGCAAAGCGGGGATCGGCCAGGAGATCTTCTCGCTGGAGACACTGGCAGAGACGGGTCCACAGGCGCTGGTTGGCACCGACGATGAAGATCTCTCCATCGCGGGTGGCAAAGACCTGGTAGGGAACCACCGAGGGATGGGCAGACCCTTCCCGTTTCGGAATGACCCCGGCCAGGAGATAGCCGACAGCGTGATAGGAGAGGAGGGAGAGGGCGGTTTCAAAGAGGGAGACCTCGACCATCTGCCCCTGCCCGGTCTCTTTGCGGCGGTACAGGGCATTGACAATCCCGAAAGCGGCCATGATGCCGGTGCTCAAATCCAGGAAGGAGACTCCACAGCGGACCGGGGGACCATCCGGCTCTCCGGTAATGCTCATGATGCCGC